>JBOGGK010000247.1:0-3979 GCA_050744045.1 Acidimicrobiales bacterium
CGCCCATAGCCCTCCCTTCGTGCGGCTGACCGTGCTCCTGACGGCGGAGACAGCTGGTTCACTATTACCGAGCTGGTGACGCTCTTTTGCCTGGTGATCCTGCGGTGGCTGCAACGACCAGATCCACCAGGTACGGCCGGGCTACGGCCGCGCCAGTGGTGCTGAGCGACCCGGGCTGGCCCGGGCGCTTTCATGCGGTGCCACGCACCTGGCCGATGAACTGGCCGAAGGCGGTCTTCCCGCTGGTGTTCCACATGTAGACCACGGGGGCGGGAGCAGGGTGAAGGTGAACGTCAGCTGTTCGGGCGACAGGAGGCGAGACGCACCGGCTCCGAACGGCTCGACCGGCGAATGGTGGTCAACTCGTTCGCCGGGCTAACTACTTGGCGCATGCACAACGATGAGAACCGGCCCTGATCAGGGCATTCCCAGCGGAGAGGGTGGGATTTGAACCCACGGTCCCGTGAAGGACACACGATTTCCAATCGTGCCGATTCGGCCGCTCTCGCACCCCTCCAGTGCTCTAACAGGCTAGCCTGGGGTGACCGTCCACGCTCGGGCCTCGTCTATGAGGTCGGCGACGAGGCATGGTGCCGGGCGCGGCGGTCGGGCCCTGCGCAACGGGGCGCCGCAAACCGGGTCAGGGCCTGACGGCAGCAGCCCTCAGCGGACCGTGCTGTGTGCCGTAGGAAACCTGACCGTCGCGCCGGGCACCAAAGCCTCAGGGCCCCGGCTCGGTCCTTGGCGCGTGGCCGCCCGTCCGCTAACCGGTGCGCACGCAGGCCGTGGCCAGCGCCTCATTGGGGAACCCTCCCCTACCCAGCGCGCATCCATTTGGGCCCAGCGCGACCTTACCATTGGTGGGTCATGGCTCCAGGAACCGCGCCGAGCGGCGGCCGTCGTACCGGACGTAGCGCCAAGGATGGGGTCGACGCGTTGACAGCCAAGCGACGAAGGCACTGGCCCCGGCGGCTGCTCATAACGAGCAATGCCGTCGTCCTTGTCTTGTTGGTGCTCGGTCTCTCGGCGTACGGCTACGTACAGTGGCGCCTCGGGGAAGTTGCCCGGGTGCACGTGACCGGCCTGGAGCCCACGGGGCAGGACAGCCAGAGCCCGGCCGAGAGCGGGGGCCCCCCGATGACCATCCTCATGGTCGGCAGTGACACCCGGAGCCTCGGCAAGGGCGCCAGCGCGGCTTTCGGCAGCGCCCAGCAGGTCACAGGCCAGCGCTCCGACACGATCGTGCTGGTGCGCGTGGTGCCGGCCACTTCGAGCGTCGCCATCCTGTCGGTCCCGCGGGACCTGTTGGTGAACGTGCCCGGCCTCGGCACTACCCGGATAAACGCCGCCTTCGGCGGCGGGCCAGACCTGCTCGTGAAAACGATCCAGCAGGACTTGGGCATAGACATAAACCACTTCGCAGTGGTGAACTTCGCTACCTTCACCAAGCTCGCCGATGCCCTCGGTGGTGTCTACCAGTACTTCCCGACCCCCGCTCGGGATCTCTACTCCAACCTCGTGGTGCCCCACGCCGGCTGCTTCCTGCTGGATGGGAGCCAGGCTCTCGCGTTCGCCCGCTCGCGCGAGTACCAGTACTACTTGAACGGTTCTTGGCAGTACCAACTGGTCCCCGAGAGCGACCTCGCCCGCATCCAGCGCCAGCAGGACTTCATAAAACTGGCGCTGGAAAAGGCCGAGCACGTCGCCTCCACCAACCCGTTCGCCCTCAACCGGGTCATGTCTGGGATCACGGGCAGCCTCACGGTGGACAGCAACTTCTCCGCTTCCTTGATGCTCCGCCTCGCCCTCGCCCTGCGCCACGGCAACGTGTCCGGCATCCCCAACTGGACCTACCCGACAGCCAACTCGACCGTCGTGCCCGGTGCCCTCGAGCCGGTGCCGTCAGAGGACGAGCAGGTCACGCAGGAGTTCTTGCACCACGGCCTGCCTGCAGCCAAGCCCGGCGCCACGGGGTCGTTGGCGTCGCCGGCGGCGAAGCCCTCTTCTGTCGACGTCCAGGTGCTCAACGGCTCCGGCGTCCCCGGCCAAGCCAGCCAGGCCGCGGGAGCGTTGCGGGCAAAGGGCTTTTCCGTCAACGGCACCGGTGACGCAAGCAGCTACGACTACAGCCGCAGCGTCATCGAGTACGGCCCCCACGGGCTGGCTGCGGCCAAGGTGCTGGAGGCTGATGTGGGTGGATCGGCATTGCAGGAGAAGGCTTCTTTGCGCGGTGACGCCCTGGTACTGGTAACCGGCCAGAATTTCTCCGCCGCCAACGGACCGGCTTCGGGCGCCCCGGTCGCGGCCGGCGGCGCCGTAACCACCTTGGATGCCGTGTTGGCGGACGCCGTGCCGCCCAGCACGGCCACAGGCCCGGTAGAGCCTGACTCGTCCTCGTACTACCACGGCCAGTACGTACCTCCAGGCCTGGAGCCCGGCCAGGTGCCGCAGGCCTGCCCTTCTTAGCGCCTGCTCGGGCGGCGGAGGGCCGCCGCCTAGGCTGGGGCCCGTGGCCGACGACGCTCAAGCCCCTCGACAACCGAGCCCACCACAGCTCGAGCAGCAACACCAGTACCAGGCCCTTTACCGGCGCTACCGCCCGCAGCGCTTCGCCGACGTGCGGGGCCAGGAGCACGTGACCAGGGCACTGCGCAACGCTGTGCGCGAGGGCCGGGTGGCCCACGCCTACCTCTTCAGCGGCCCCCGGGGGACGGGGAAGACCTCCACCGCCCGCATCCTTGCCATGGCGCTCAACTGCGGTTCGCCCCGGGATGGCGAACCCGACGGGATCTGCCCGTCGTGCCTGTCGGTCCGTTCGGGGGCCTCGATGGACGTGTTCGAACTGGACGCCGCCTCCAACCGCAAGCTCGACGAGATGCGCGACCTGCTGTCGCGGGTGGCGCTGGGTACACCCGGGCGGTGGAAGGTCTACATAGTCGACGAGGTGCACCAGCTCACGCCGGACTCAGCCAGCGCGCTGCTGAAGACCCTGGAAGAGCCGCCGGGCCACGTCGTGTTCGTGCTCGCCACGACCGACCCGCAAAAAGTCCTGCCCACGATCCAGTCCCGTACCCAGCACTTCGAGTTCCACCTTCTCGACGGGGACCTGCTTACGGAACTGCTCAACGAGATAAACCGGGACGCCGGGCTGGGCCTGCCGGCTCGGGCGGTGAGCGTCGCAGTGCAACGGGGCCGGGGCTCGGCGCGCGACGCCGAGTCGGTGCTCGAGCAACTGGCGGCGGCCGGGGGGGAGGAGGACGATCTCACCCCTCTCGGCGACCTGGTGGGCGCCTTGGCCCAGCGCGACGTCGGCCGGGTCCTCGGGGCGGTGGCGGCCGCCATCTCGGCGGGCAGGGAGCCGCGGCGGCTGGGCAACGACCTGGTCGAGCACCTGCGCAATGCGTTCCTCGCCCAGCAGGCGCCGTCGCTGGTGCTCCTGCCCCCCGAAAGCACCGCTCAGTTGGGCGAGCAGGCCCGAGTTATGGGCTTGCCCTTCCTGGTGCGCTCCATGGAGACGCTCGGCCAGTCCCTGGTGGAGATGCGGGACTCCGTCGATCCCCGGGTCACGCTGGAAGTGGCGCTCATCAGGCTGGCTTCCCCCGCCTCCGACGCCAGCCCCGGCGCCCTGCTGGAGCGCGTCGAGCGCCTGGAGAGGGCTCTCGGAGAAAGGGGTGCGCCGCCGCCGCCGCCGCCGCCGCCGCCGCCGCCCCGCTCGTATGAGCCCGGTCCGGCACCGTCCCCCACTTCTCCACCCGCCTCAGGCTCTCCGGTGCCCCACCGAGGCGCGCCCGCTGGCGCTTCACCGGGGGGCCCCGGGCCTACCCAGGCCCGGGTGGCCCTGGGCGCCTTGCTCAAGTCGGGACCGATGAGCACCAGCCCCGTAACCGGGGAGCCGCCCGGGGCACCACAGGCGCCCTCGGGCCCTGGGGCTGGCGGTCAGGTGCCCGGGCCGGCAGCGCGGGTCGGCGCACCGGCGACC
>JBOGGK010000248.1:0-7695 GCA_050744045.1 Acidimicrobiales bacterium
CACGCGGCCAAGGACGCCCAGGGCAAGATGGAGGCCCGCATCCGCCAGCTCGACGCGATGTTGAAAGATGTCGAGGTGGTCGAGGGCGGCGGGCCTGCCGAGGAGGTCTCCGCCGGCGTCACGGTCCGCTTGCGCTACGTGGGCGACGACGAAGTGGAGCGCTACCTCGTGGGCTCGATCGAGGAGCGCGAGGGCACGCCCGTCATTTCGCCCGGCTCTCCTCTCGGCCAGGCCCTCATGGGCAAAAGGGCGGGAGCGAGGGTCACCTACGAAGCACCGAGCGGTCAGCTGGCCGTCGAGATCGTCTCCGTGGGCGATTAGCCCAACCCACTCGACTAGCCAACCCGGGCAACTAGCCCCTACCGGCCCGCCGGCCCCTACCGCGCCGCCATTCCTCCCGCCCCGGCGCCCCCACGGCATCGTCGGCCCCCGCCTGGCTCAACCGGGTGACCCTCCGCGCCGATTAGGCATCAGCGGTCATGAGTAGAACGCGACTTCCGGGAAGCCGGCCGTGACGGTGCTGTCGCCGCGCCGGGGAGCCTCCGCCGGCCCGAAGCGGGGCCGGCCAGCCCGGGCGGTGGCGCGCCCAGGTGTCGCCGTGGCCGCCAGCGCCCCCGTCGCCCTCGTCGTGTTCGCCCGGCTCGGTCCGCTCCACCCCCACGGCCTCCTGCCCTGCCTGCTCAGCCTGATCGCGGCGGGCGTGCTGGTGCTTGCGGCCGAGCTCGCCAGCTTCGAACGTCCGGTCAACCCCCCGCACCCGGGCGCCGGCGGCTCCCCTCCACGTTCGCTGCTCGAGCGGGGCCGCCGGCCGCCCAGCCCCGGGCCCAGCCAGTGGGCCGACCCGGCCATGTTGAGCGTCGAACGTTGGCTGGCCCACTGGCCTGGGGTGGCGGGGGTGAGCGCGGTCTCCTGGTGGGCGGCACGCGTCGGCGCGGCGGGCCTGTTGAGTGCGCTGGCCTTCGCCGCCCTCCGCACCGTCTCCCCGGCGGCCGTGGCCGCGGGGGCAGTGGCCGCCCTGGCGGTCCTGGTGCTGTTGCCGGGCAGCCGGCACCTGGTCCACCTCGCGTTGGGGGCCGTCGCCCTGGCGGGCCTGTTGGTCGCGGGCAGCGGCGCCGCCGCGCTTTGGGAGGGCCGGCTCACCACCCCCCTGCTGCCTGCAGGCAACCTCCTCCCTGGCGCCCACGCCGGCAAAGCCACCCTGGTCGGCGGCGCCACCACGGTGGTGGTCCTCTGCCTGGCGGCGGTGTGCCTGCCCGCCGTGAGCCCCGCCACGTCGCGGCGCAAAGGGGCTGGGACGGCCTCGGCTGATGCGGGTGCCCGGGGCACTCGGGGCCGGCCTACACGCCTAGCAGCCAGGGTCGCCACCAAACCGGCCAAGTGGGCGGCCTGGGGGAGCGTCGGAACGGCGATCGCCGGCTGGGTCTTCGCCGTACCCGCCCTGGTGCGGGCGGGCGGCTTCTCCGCGTCCAGCATTGGCTCGCACGGCCCCGCGCTGGCCCTCACGTCGGCGCTCGCCGCCGTGCTCGCCCCGCTGGGCGGCCGTCAGGCCTCGGCCATGGCGGTATGGCTCCTGGCGGTCACCTGCCTGGCCGGCGCCCTGGGCGCTTTGGCCGGAGGGGCACGGCTGGCGGAGACGGCCTTTTCCGCCGCCCGTTCGGCCCGCGGCAGCCGTCACGGGGCGACTGGCCCGGGCCAGGGTGGCGCCGTCCCCGGTCCCCGGCCCAGGTCGGTGCCCGTGGGCACCTTCGCCGGCATCGCCGCCGCCAGCGCCCTGGGGGCGGGCGGGGTCGCCCTGGCCGGGCCCCGCCAGTGGCTCGTCGTCGCCCTCGGTGCGCTGGCAGCGGGTGCCTTGGCCCTGGCCACGCTGGCTCCCCCGGTGCTCCGGCAATGCCAGAGGGTGAGCGCCGCGGTGCGGGCTGCAGTCGGCATCCTCTGGACAGTTACCGTTACCGTCGCCGTCGGCTCGAGTGGGCCGCTCGCCTTGGCCATAACCGCCCCGACCGCCCTCTTGGGTGCCTACGCCCTCGGCTGGCGGGGCCAGCGCCCCGAGCCGGGATGGGGCTCCGGGCGCCTGGCCGTACCCTGGAGCACTGCTGCCACCGCGCTCCTCGCCGCCAGTGCCGTAACCACCCTGGAAGTGCTGCACCTGGGCAGCTGGCCCGAGGGGCTCGGCGTCTGGAGCGGGTTGGCGGTCGTGGTGGCAGGAGCCGGCGTCGCCGCGCTGGCGGTTTTCCCGGCCACCTCGCGCTTGCGGGTGGAACACCTGGGGCGCACCGCCTCCATCCTCTCCGTCAAGGCACTGCCGGCGCTGGCCCAGGCCCTGGAGGCGGTGGCGGGAGGGTGCGACCCCCATCTGCCCACGACCGAGCTGTCCGAACTGAAGGCGGCCACCCGGCGGCTCGAGGCTGAGCTCGCCGCCTACCGGGCGCCCGACGAGACGCTGCAGCTCACAAACGCCCTCTTGGACGCCTCGCGCCAGGTGCTGCGCCTGGCGTCGGGGGTCGGGGCCGTCGCCCGCCTCGACCGCCGCCGGCTCGAGGAGTTGGTGGAGGAGCGTACCACCGCCCTCTCCAGCGCCAACCGCCACCTGGTCGACTCCCAGTGGCGGCGGCGCCAGTTGCTCGACCGCACCGTCCAGGTGGCCGAAAGCGAACGCGCCCGCATCGCGGCCAACCTGCACGACGGGCCCATCCAGCGCCTTGCTGCGCTCGGCCTGATCTTGGACCGCTGCCGCCTGCGCCTCGAACGCGACGACCCCGGCGGCGCCGGCGAGCTCGTCGTGCGCGCTCGCAACGAACTGTCCGACGAGATACAGAACCTGCGCCAGATGATGAGCGAGCTGCGCCCGCCCATCCTCGACCAAGGTGGCCTGGAAGCGGCCATCCGGGACCAGTTGTCGGCGTGGAGCAGGTCGACCGGGGTCGAAGCCCGCTTCGACACCTCGGCCCACCCCGTGCTCAGCCCCAACCTGGAGACCGTCGTCTACCGGGTGGTGCAGGAGTCCCTCGCCAACGTGGCCAAGCACGCCCGGGCCAGCCTCACGACCGTGGGCCTCACCCAGTCGGGCAACGGGGTGCAGGTGGTGGTGCGCGACAACGGGCGCGGCTTCGGTGTCCTCTCCCAGCCCGACTTGCTGCGCCGGGGCCACTTCGGCCTGGTAGTAATGCGCGAGCGGGTGGAACTGGCGGCCGGCCGGTTCGAGGTCCGCAGCGCCCCAAGCACCGGCACCGAGGTGGCCATATGGTTACCGGCAGCCCCGACCAGCGAGCCGGTGGAAGCGGCGTGACCACCGGCATGGCAGGAACGAGCATGGCAGGGGCGAGCACCGCCGGCCCGAGGACGCCGCGCCTGGTCGTGGTGGACGACGACATCAAAGTGGCCGAGGAGCTGGCGGGCCTGTTCACCGACGTGGGCTACCTCGTCACCGGTGTCGCCTACGCCGCCGACACGGGCATCGACCTCGTAGACCGGACGCGGCCCGACGTGGTGCTGATGGACGTGCGCATGGAGGGCATGAGCGGTACAGAGGCCGCCCAGGTGCTGCGCCGCGAGCACCCCGACGTCCCCGTCGTCCTGCTTTCCGCCTACGCCGACGAGGGCATAGTGAGGGCGGCCAAGCAAGCCGACGTCGCCGCCTACCTGGTGAAAGGTTGCTCGGCAGGGGAACTGCTGTCCACCGTCGGTCCCGTCATCGAAAAGAACCAGACGAGGGCGGCCCCCCCATGAGCTTCCTCACTCGGCGGAGCGAGGCCACCCGGGCCTCCGAGCCACCTCCCGCCCCCACCCGGGCCTCCGAGCCGCCTCCCGCCCCCACCCGGTCCTCGCCTACGCAGCTCGAGGTCTACACCGTGCTCGTGGCCGACGACTCCCCCGCCACCCGCGACGGCTTGGTGGAGCTCATAGGGGAGACCTCGGACCTGTTCTGCGTGGCGGCGGTCGGCGACGCCAGCTCGGCCATCGCCAAGGCGGCCCGGTTCCAGCCCGATGTCGCCGTCCTCGACGTCGTGATGCCCGGCGGGGGTGGGTTGGTGGCCGCGGCCGGGATCAGGGAAGTCTCTCCCCGCACACGGATGCTGGCCTATTCCGTCGCCTCTGACCGGGGCTCGGTCATCCAGATGCTGCGCAGGGGAACGCAGGGCTACTTGGTGAAGGGGGCGCCGGCCCCGGACCTGCTGGAAGGCCTGCGCCGTTGCGCCGGGGGTTCCACCGCCCTTTCCGAAGGCCTCTCGGGCCACCTCATCGCCGAGCTGGCCGAGCTGGGCCGGGCCGAACAGGCCTCCAGCGCTGCCGCCCAGGCCCGCTACGAACGCCTCTCCCTCTTGCTCGCGCCCGGGGGGTCGTCGCCCACCTACCAGCCCGTCGTTCACCTGCGCAGCGGCGCCGTGGCCGGCTACGAAGCCCTCACCGACTTCAGCTGCGACCTCGGCTCGAGCACTGAGGAGATCTTCCGGGAAGCGCACCTCGTGGGCCTCGGTGTGGAGCTCGAGCTGCACACTGCCCGCCTAGCCGTCGGTGGCTTCAGGCCCGAGCTCACCCGCTCGCCCGAGACCTACCTGGCCGTGAACGCCTCCCCGGGGCTGCTGTACCGCCCGTCGTTGCTCGAGGCCCTCTCCGAACTGCCCGCCGACCGCGTCGTCGTCGAGATCACTGAGCAGCGCCAGTTCGACTCCTACGACCAGCTGCGCGAAACCGTGGGCCTGGTGCACGAGCGGGGCATGAGGGTGGCCGTGGACGACATGGGCAGCGGCTTCGCCGGCCTCCAGCGGCTGGTGGACGTGCGCCCCGAGGTGGTGAAGCTCGACCGGGGCCTCATAAGCGAGATCGACACCGACCCGACCCGCCGGGCACTGGTAGCGGCGATGCGCCATTTCGCCGACGACATGGGCATCACCGTCGTGGCCGAGGGCATCGAGCGCGAAGAGCAGCTCGTCGTGCTCGTCGATATCGGGGTCGACTGCGGCCAAGGCTACCTGCTGGGGCGGCCGGGGCCGTTGCCCTCGTGAGACCTCTCGGTCCAGCTATCCGGGGAAAGCGGGGCCCGGGCTCCCGTAGCATTGTCCCGTGACCTCCGCATCTGCCAGCTACCTGCAAGCAGTCCACGACAGCATCGTCGTCTTCGACGGCGCCACTGGCACCAACCTGCAGATGCTCGGGCTCGACGCCGACGACTTCGGGGGGCCTTCCTTGGAAGGCTGCAACGAGGTCCTTTGCGTGACAAGGCCCGACGCCATCGCCGAGCTGCACCGTTCGTTCTTCGACGCCGGTTGCCAGGTGGTCGAGACCGACAGCTTCGGCGCCCTGCCCTGGGTGCTGGCCGAGTACGGGATCGCCGGGCGGGCCAGGGAGCTCGCCCGGGCCGCCGCCGGCATCGCCCGCGACGTCGCCGACGGCTACGGCAGCGGGCACTGGGTGGCCGGCTCTCTCGGCCCCGGGACCAAGGTCGCCTCCCTGGGCCAGATCCCTTTCACCGAGATGCGCGACGGCTACGCCGAGGCCGCCGCCGGCCTGCTCGCCGGGGGAGCCGACCTCCTGCTCGTCGAGACCGTCCAGGACCTGCTGCAGGCCAAGGCGGCGGTCATCGGCTGCCGGCGGGCCATGGTGGACGCGGGCCGGCAGGTCCCGGTCCAGGTCCAGGTGACGATGGAGACGACCGGCCGAATGCTGATGGGCAGCGAGATCGGAGCCGCCCTCACCACCATCGATGCCCTCCGCCCCGACGTCGTCGGGCTCAACTGCGCCACCGGGCCGGCGGAGATGGGCGAGCACCTGCGCTACCTGAGCGCCCGCAGCCGGCTCCCCATCTCCTGCCTGCCCAATGCCGGCCTGCCCTCGGTGGTCGAGGGCAAGATGCATTACGACCTCACTCCCGCGCAACTGGCCGAGTACCACCGCCGCTTCGCCCTCGAGTTCGGCGTCAACGTGGTGGGCGGGTGCTGCGGGACCACCCCGGCCCACCTGAAGGCCGTCGTAGACGCCATCTCGGGCACCATGCCGGCCCGCCGCCAGCCGGAGCCCGAAGCGGGTTGCGCCTCCCTTTACACCCATGTGCCCTACGACCAGGCGCCGTCGGTGCTCAACATCGGGGAGCGCACCAACGCCAACGGGTCCAAGAGGTTTCGCGAGGCCATGCTGGCCAAGGACTGGGACGCCTGCACGGAGCTCGCCAAAGAGGCGGTGCGGGCCGGGGGCCACGTGGTCGACGTGTGCGTCGACTACACCGGTGCCGACGGCGTCGCCGATATGGCCGAGGTGGCGAGCCGCTTCGCCACCCAGTCGACCCTCCCGCTGGTCCTCGACTCGACCGAGGCCCCGGTCATCGAGTGCGGCCTGCAACGCATCGCCGGCAAGCCGATCATCAACTCGGTGAACCTCGAAGAAGGCGACGCCGAGGGGACCCGATTGGACCGTTTCCTCTCCCTTGCCCACGAGTACGGGGCCGCCGTCGTCTGCACCTGCATCGACACCGAGGGCCAAGCCCGCACGGCGGAATGGAAGCTGCGGGCCGCCCGCGCCATTTACGACCTGGCCGTGGGCCGTTACGGGATATTGCCCGAGGACCTGTTCTTCGACGCCCTGGCCCTGCCGGTGAGCACCGGCATGGAAGAGAGCCGCCGCGACGGCATCGAGACGATAGAGGGCATCCGGCTCATCAAGTCGTCCCTGCCCGGGGCCCGCACCGTGCTCGGCATCTCCAACGTCTCCTTCGGCCTCTCCCCCGCCGCCCGCCAAGCGCTCAACTCGGTTTTCCTGCACGAGTGCCAGCAGGCGGGCCTCGACGCCGCCATCGTCAACTCGGCCCGCATACTGCCGCTCGACCGCCTCGCTCCCGAGGCCGTGCAGGTCTGCCTCGACCTCGTTTACGACCGCCGCGACCCCTCCCGGGGCTACGACCCGCTGGCCGAGCTCCTGCGGCTTTTCGAGGGGGTCCCCTCGGAAGCCATTGCCGCCGAGGACCGCAGCGGCTGGCCGCTCGAGCGCCGCCTCAGCCAGCGCGTGGTCGACGGCTCGCGCGAAGGCTTGGAAGAGGAGCTGGCGGAAGCCCTGGCCGGGGGGACGCCTGCCCTCGACATCGTGAACGGCCCCTTGATGGCGGGTATGAAAACCGTCGGCGAGCTGTTCGGTTCCGGCCGCATGCAGCTGCCCTTTGTCCTCCAGTCGGCCGAGGTCATGAAGGCGGCGGTCGCCCACCTGGAGCCCCACATGGCCAAGGTCGGCGACCTCGGCAAGGGAAAGGTCGTACTCGCCACGGTCAAGGGCGACGTGCACGACATAGGCAAGAACCTGGTCGACATAATCCTCACCAACAACGGCTACGAGGTGCACAACCTGGGCACGAAGGTCCCCATCTCAGAGATGGTGCAAAAGGCCGAGGAGGTAGGCGCCGACGTCATCGGCATGTCGGGGCTGCTCGTCAAGTCGACGCTCATCATGCGCGACAACCTGGCCGAGCTCAACGACCGGGGCCTCGAGCGCTACCCGGTCATCCTCGGGGGTGCCGCGCTCACTCGGACCTTCGTGGAGCGGGACCTGCGAGCGGGGTACAAAGGGCGCCTTTTCTACGGGAAGGACGCCTTCGAGGGCCTGCGGACCCTGGACCGGCTCATGGAGCTGGCCCGGTCGGGCGAGGAGGACCCCGACTTCGGCCGCGCGCCTGGGGGGCGCCCGGGCGTGCCGCACCTCCGGGCCGGCGCCGGC
>JBOGGK010000249.1:0-8930 GCA_050744045.1 Acidimicrobiales bacterium
GCACAGGAGCCCCGCCCGTGCCTGAACCCGCCGTAACCGCGACCCCGGTCCGGGCCAAGCCCGGACCACCGCCGGGGCAGGCGGGCGCCACCGGCACCGCCCTGTTCCCCCCGGTCGGGGCCGAAAGCGTCACTATAAGCCTGGACGGTCGCCCGGTCACGGCCAAACGGGGCGAGCTGTTGATCGCGGTGGCGGAACGGACGGGGATATACATCCCCCGCTTTTGCTACCACCCCCGCTTGAAAGCGGTGGGCATGTGCCGGATGTGCCTGGTCGAGGTCAAGGGGCCGAGAGGCTTCACACTCTCGCCCGCTTGCTACGTCCCCGCGGAGGACGGCTTGGAAGTAGTGACCGCCAGCGCCAAGGTTAAAAAAGCCCAGGACGGCGTGCTCGAGTTCCTCCTCATAAACCACCCCCTCGACTGCCCGGTGTGCGACCGGGGGGGCGAGTGCCCTCTCCAGGACCAGACCATGGCCTACGGGCCGGGCGAGACCCGCTTCGTCGAGGAAAAGCGCCACTGGGACAAGCCCATACCTATTTCCCCGCTCATCCTCCTCGACCGGGAGCGCTGCATCCAGTGCGCCCGTTGCACCCGCTTCGCCGAGGAGGTGGCCGGGGACGCCGGCATTGACTTTTTCTCCCGCACCGACGCGGTCGAGGTGGCCACCTACCCGGGCCAACCCTTCACCTCCAACTTCAGCGGCAACGTGGTGCAGATCTGCCCGGTGGGGGCGCTGCTGGCCAGCCCTTACCGGTTCCGAGCGCGACCTTGGGACTTGGAACAAGTAGAGACGACCTGCACCCTGTGCGCGGTGGGCTGTCGGATGGCCGCCCAGTCGAGCGCCGACCGGGTGGTCCGTTTCCTCGGCGTGGACAGCGACCCGGTCAACTGGGGGTGGCTGTGCGACAAGGGACGCTTTGGTTTCCAGGCCATCGAGAGCCCTCGCCGTCTCGTCCACCCCTTGGTCCGCCGAGGTGGGGAACTGCGAGATGCTAGCTGGGGCCAGGCCCTGGCCGAGGTGGCAAGCCGGGTGCGGAACGTAGCGGGTGAGCGCATCGGGGTGATCGGGGGGGCTCGCCTGGCCAACGAGGACGCTTACGCCTGGGCCAAATTCGCCCGCACCGTGCTGAGTACCGACAACATCGACGCCCAGATGGGCGACGGCCTCCCGGCGGACGTCGTGGCCTCGCTCCCCCGCGCCACCATCGACCAGGTGTGCGACGCCGCGCTCATCGTCACCCTGGCCCCGGACATCAAAGAGGAACTGCCCATCTTGTACCTGCGCCTGCGCCATGCCGCGGTGGATAAGGCGGTGCCCATCATCGAGGTCAGCCCGGCCGTCACCGGCCTCAGCCGGTACGCCGCCCTGAGCCTGCGCTACCGCCCCGGGGAGGCGGCGGCCCTGGTCCGGGCCCTGTGCTCACCCGTGCCCGTAACCGAGGACGTCGCCGGAGTCCGGGCCGAGGACGCCGAAGGGGCAAGACAGGCCATCCTGGGGGCGAGCACCGGGATGGGCGGGAAAGAGGCCTTCCCCTCACCGGGGGCGCCGCCTCGCCTGGGCGTAGTTATCGGCCGGCCGTCGTTGGCCGAGCCCTCCACCGGCCCGGCCGAAGCCGCGTTGACGCTGGCGGCCCTACCGGGGACAGCTTTCCTGCCTGCCCTGCGCCGGGCCAACGTGCACGGGGCCATCGACCTCGGCCTGGCCCCCGGGCTCCTGCCCGGCCGGACAGCGCTGGACTCGGGCCGAGCATGGTACGAGCAGCACTGGGGCGTCCCGCTCCCCGCTCGTCCCGGCCTCGGTACCCTGGGCATGCTGGAGCGGGCGAGGGCCGGCGACGTGGACGTCTTGTTCCTGGTCGGGGCCGACCCGGCGACGGACTGCCCCGACCGAGCCCTGGCGGCCCAAGCCCTGGAGGCGGTTCCCTTCGTGGCGGCGGTCGACGCTTTCGTCACCCCGAGCCTGGCCCGGGCGGACATCGTGTTGCCCGCCGCCATCTTCACCGAACGGCGGGGCAGCTTTACCAACCTGGAGGGGCGCATCACCTGGCTGGGCCAGAAGGTGACGCCCCCGGGTACGGCCCGGCCCGACTGGCTGATCGTGGCCGAGCTCGCCTCGCGCCTCGGGTCGGACCTGGGCGCCAGTAATCTCGACCAGCTATGGGCCGAAATCGAGCGCGTCTCCCCCCTCCACGCCGGCGTTTCCTCGGCCCTGCTCACCTCCCGCCAGGGCCGTAACGGCGTGGTCGTGCCCCTCGGGCTAGAGGCCGGGCGGGGCCAACTGGCGGAAGTCCCGCCGCCGCTCGACCCCATGGCCGATCCTGGTATCGCCCAGGCTGAGGTCACCCCGGCCCCTTCTGCCGCCCTGGCCGTGGTCGGGGCCGGGGTCGGCCGCACCAACGTTCTTGCTGCTGGCCCCGAAGGCCTCGAGGCCAACGGAGGGGCAGCAGCGGCCGGGCCGGCTGCCCCGGGCCAGCACCCCGGCACCGTCGTGGTCGCCGAGCTCGCCCCGGGAGACGGGGAGGCGATGGCACCTCGGCCGCTCTCGCCTCGCCCGTCGGCCGGAGCCAGCGACCCGACGCCCTCACCGGGCTCGGCACCATCAAGTCCGGTGCTGCGCTTGGTGACCAGGCGACCTATGTGGGACGGGGGTACCCTGCTGCAGGCGGCACCGTCCTTGGTTGCTCTCCACCCCCCTCTGGCCTTAGCTCTCCACCCCGACGACATGAGCCGGCTGCGGATAGGGCCGGGGGCCAAAGCTCGGGTGACCTCGAACCGGTCCACCATCGCCGTCCCCGTCGTGGGTGACACAGCGGTAGCACCGGGGACCGCCCTGCTGCCGTTCAACCTGCCTGAGGGCGGTGGCGGAGCGCTGGTGGATGCCTCTTTGCCTTGGACGGAGGTTACGGTCGAACCGCTGGACGTGCCCTGACCGTGGCCCCATCCACGCCGCCGTCGCCCCACCCGCTCACCGCTCCATGATCAACAAGGATGGTCCCATGCTCGCAGCCTTTTCCGTCACTCCTCTGGGCACCGATGAGTCGGTCGGTGAACTGGTGGCCAACGCCGTCCGAGTGGCCCGCCAAAGTGGGTTGCCTAACGAGACCAACGCTATGTTCACCAACCTGGAAGGAGAATGGGACGAGGTGATGGGCACGATCCGGGCTTCTATCGACAAGGTGGCCGAGGGCTCGCCCCGCGTGAGCGTGCTCATCAAGCTCGACTACCGTCCGGGGGCGGCAACTGGGCGCCTGACCAGGGATGTGGAGTCGGTCGAGCGCCGGTTACGCTGAGCGGGTTCAGTGACCCGGTGCCGGCCCCAGGCCCCGCGGGCGGGTGAGGGTTGGACGTGGTGCAGGCAGAGCCAGTGGCCGACGTGGCCGCACCAGGTGTGTGGCCCTCACTCACGGGCGAAGGGCGGCGTTGCCCCCATCCTCGTGCTCAGCCGGTGGCCTTCGTGGAGCACCCCTACTATCCCTAATGCCCAGAATACGAACTGTACCGCGAAGGCCAGTTTGAACGCTCCCAGGGTAGGAGCGAGGTGAGCTGCACCGTGCGCCACGCCCAGTACGAACCCGACCGCCAACGTGACTCCGATGCCCGAGATAAAGCCGCCCACGTTGACCAGACCGGAGGCGCTCGACCTCAGCCTGGTCGGGTTGAGGGTGCGAGCATAGTCGAAGCCGATGAGCGCGGCCGGGGAGTTCGCCCCCATCGTGATCATCAACGCTACGACCAGGAGCAAAGGGGCAGGCCCGGGCCAGGCTAGTAAGCCGGCCCAAGTCAGCGCGCTGGCGAAGACGGTGCCGAACACGAGCCAAGGGCGCAACCAAGGTCGAGCAGCACCCAAATAGCCGAATAGCGGACCCAGCGCCATGGCAGCAACGTTGAGCAAGCTGAGCAGGGCAGCCGCCACCCCGGCAGAAAGGTGCTCACCCTCCACCATGAACGGGAACCCCCACAGCAACGAGAAGGCTATGGACGGAAAGGCCGCGGTGAACGTGGTCCACAGGCCGAGACGAGTGCCAACAGAACGCCACGCGGCCACTAGATCCCGCCGTACCCAACGGCCGAGCTTGCGCATGCTCACGTGTGCCATCTGCGGTGCGGTCTTCGGCAACGCCAGGTAGACCGCGCCACCAGCAATTAAGCTCAGACCACTGGCAGTAAGGAAGGTGATCGTCCAACCGACGGTCCGCAATGCTAAGAGCAGGGGTAGCGCCGCCACCAAGCCACCAAGTAACCCCATTAACCCGGTCAGTTGCACGAACAGCGGGTTGAGCCGGTCCGGGAGCCAAAGGCGAGAAACACGGAGCACGCTGACAAAAGTCATAGCATCACCAGCCCCCAGGAGCAACCGCGCCAACACCGCCAGGAGAGCCTTGTCGGTGAGGGCAAAGGTCAACTGGCTGGCAGCCATGAACAGCGCCCCGGTGATGAGGAGCCGGCGGGACCCCAGGCGGCCCAGCACTGCTCCGACAGGAGCCTGCATCGTCGCGTAGACGATAAGTTGCACTACCAATAGCGCCGCCAGCGCGGAGTGCTGGAGCCCGAACCTGCGGCTGACCGTGATACTCGAGACCCCTAGGGTCGCTCGTTGGAAGGCGGAGACGAAATATGCCAGCGCCGCTGCGCCCCAAATACCTAGGCTCCTCCCGGAAACGACCCGGGGAGGCGAGGGGACGGTGGCTTGCTCGCCCCCTCCGCTACCGCTCACCGGGGTGAGACGTGCAGCTGGCCGTTTTCTGGCCTGCCCTGGGGGGGAACGAGGAAGAGCCGGGTTATGTTCGCAGAATAGTAGAAGATGGACGCAGTATCCTTAAAGGGAAGGTAGCGGCCCTACGACGAGGAGGCAGCATGAACTCCACAGAGCAACGACTGTCGACCCGGGAGGTCGACCCCGAAGTGTACAGGGCGGTATCCCACCTTTCCCAATACGTCCGCAACAGCGGCCTTGACCAAGGGCTACGTGCACTCGTGGATATCCGGGCGTCCCAGGTAAACCACTGCGCCTGGTGCCTTGACATGCACGTGGTCGAGGCTCGGCAGGCAGGTATTGAGCAACGTCAGATCGACCTCGTCGCTGCGTGGCGAGAAGCGGGTACGCTCTTCAGCCCGCGCGAGCAGGCTGCACTCGCTCTCACCGAGGCGGTGACGCTCATCAGCGAGGATGGGGTGGCCGACGAGGTGTGGGGCGACGTCACCGCGGTCTTCGACGAGAAGGAGACCGTCCAGCTCCTGATGGCGATTGCCACGATCAATGTCTACAACCGGATGAACGTGGCAGTGCGCACGGCTCTGGGGCCAGAGCCTTTCTCCCCCGGCTGACCGCCAAAATGGGTGTTATGGCGGCGTTTGCTGAATTACCAGGAGCCCCTGAAAGCAGTGACGGCTTGGCACTGGCCCATCAGTCATGGCGACCAGTTACCCGTCTCCGTCCACAACGACCCGGCCGCCGAAGCTGCCAAGGTGCTGGGGCGAGCGGTCACCACCTTGGCCCGCGGCCACGGCGAGGTTGCAGGTCTCCTGCTGGGCTCCGCCGATCAGCACTGTGCTACCCGTGCCCACTGCCTGGTGGTCGTTCTCCGTTCCTAGCCCCCACCAAGGCGCCCTGGGCGGGCCCGGGTAGGTCCTGCGCCGGGACAACGGCCAGTCGGCCCACTTCAAAGCTGATGGGCGGGACACCAAAAAGTCGTGCGGCCGCCCACTTTGTCGCGCCGTAGCGGTCGGCCGTCCCGAGGGCACATGCCGCCCGGCACCCGTTGGGGCATGAGGTCGCCGGTGTGCGACCCTCCCCGCCTCCCCAGTTCGAGGAGCGTCGCCCGCAGGTGACGATGCAAGCGCCGGACCTCGGCGGGGGAGAGACCGCCCGCCGGCCGGAGGGGCGAGAGCCCGGCCTGCCACAGCACCTCGTCCGCGGTCAGGTTGCCGATGCCGGCCAGGTGTGCCTGGTCGGTCAGCCGGGCCTTCAACGGCGTCCTACTGGTGGCAAGGGCCCGCGCCAGTTGGCTCGGGGTGACGCTCGCGGCGTCGTAGCCGAGGCGACCTACGCACGGGTCGAGCTCCACTCCACCTAGCCGGCGGGGGTCCCGGACACCGAGGTACCCCCCGTCAGCGAAGACCACCCTGAAGCGTTCGTACCGGGGGAGCACACCATTTGAGGAATAGAGCAGTTCCCCCACACCTGGGGTCCCGTCCACCTCCAAACGCCCGCTCATCCCGAAACGTAGGCCCAGTACCGGACCAATCCCGCCCTCGGGCGTCCGCGTGCCCAACAACAGCAGTTTGCCCAAGCGGCGAGCAGTAACGAACGCGCTCCCGACCAAAACCTCGAGGAGGGGAGCCTGCAGGCCACGCTTCAAGTACCAGGCGTCGGGGGCTTTGACCACCGCGATCCGCCTATCCAGAGCGCACCGCGCGGCCAGGGCTCGGTAGGTTTCCACCTCGAGCATCTCGGGCATTAGGGGCCGGCCTCTATTCAGGGACCGAGACAAGCACTCTGGCGGTCCCTGGCGCCCGTCCGGTGTCCTCGATGACGAGTAGCGGCCCCAAGGGCTGGTCCTGGCGCCTCGCCGAAGTAATCTTCTTCAGCCGGCCCACCCGCGCTCGCCAGAGAGGGGGGCCGGCTTGGAGTAGCTCCCAACCAACTTCACCGTCGTGGCGTGCCTCGAGCTGGTGGTGGACCAGCACAGGGTCGTTATCGTCGATGAGCACGAAGGTGCTCCCGAGGGCCAGTGCCTCGAACCGGGACAAGGCGTAGAACTGGCGATAGGCAGGCTCGCGGCCTCTCACGTCCAAGGGGAGAGCCGTCCAATTTCTCCGTGCCAGTTTGTCCATCCGCGTTACGAATTCCGTCACGTCGACGTCCGTGCCCGTCAGCAACCTCGGCAGCACCAACGCCTCCTCTTTGGCAACGTGAGACACGAAACTAGTCGCCAGCCCCTCCGCCCCAGCCACCGCAGCGGTGATGTCAGCCGCGCCGGCGACACGTGAAAGCCTCGAAGCCAGGGCCTCGTGCTCGTTGACCATCCCGGCCACAGCGCCCTCCAACTGGTCCGCCTGGTGAACGGTGGCGTAGAGCGTGTCCTCCTCCACCGAGGCATAAGGCAGTACCTGTTCGGTCACGAAGTCGACCAGGGCACCGAGGTAGGCCGCGCACTGGCGGTGCTCCACCGCGGCTCCTCGAATATCTGCTGCCCGGTGAGCAAGGCCTGTCGCCAGGGCTCGGTGTTGCCTCACCACAGCTTGGAAGGTCCTCACGCCTACCTCAGTGAAGCCGGCTACCTCACCCATTGGGTTCTCCCATGCAGAAGCTGTATTTGAAGCGTACCACAGAATAATCTCTTCCTGCCCTGCCCGCCATAGAGGCTTTCGGCCCTACTGGTGGTGCCCGTCAGTCCCTGGCCACAGTGACCTTGGAGAGCACCGACGGTGACATCCGGCCCTAACGAAGGGGATGTGGGCAGTGCCATCCTGGACCAACGAGGCCCTCAAGCCCACCACGAAAGGAAGCGAGCAACATGCGAAGGAAGTCGTTCGATGTCATTGTGAGCACGGGCGGGCTCTTGCTCACCCTCGTGCTCGTCGCCGCGGGTGCGCTCCTCTTCTGGGGTTATAGCTACGCCAACAACACGGTTTCCGCCCAGCTGACGGCGCAGCAGGTCACCTTCCCCCCCCAGAGCGCGTTCGCCCATGCACGGCCCGGTGGTGAGGTAACCCCGCAGATGACCCCTTACCTTGAAAGGTACGCCGGGGAGAAGTTGACTACGGGAGCGCAAGCCGAAGCGTACGCCAACCATTTCATCGCCTACCACCTCGCCGAGATGCCCTATGGCGGCGTATATGCGAAGGTGAGCGCGGCTGCCCATCTCGCCCCGGCCGGCACCGCACAGGGTGCCCAGCTCGCCAGCCTCGAGCAGACGGTCTTTCAGGGCACATCCCTCCGCGGTATGCTGCTCAATGCCTATGGCTGGTGGCAGATCGGCCAGATCGCCCTGATCGGCTCGATCGTCAGCTTCATCTTGGCCGCCCTCACCCTGGTCTTGTCAGGCCTCGGCCTGTGGCACTTCCGCCGGGTGCCAGTCGACGAGGAAATCCCGAGGCTTCGGACCGCCACCGGCTTCGGGCAAGGCGGTCAACCCATGGCGAACGCCGGTTTGTAACGAGCTCATTAGCCCTGCCTACCAATTCCCAGGACAACCAGTCAGGCCCGCTCCCAGATGCGGCCAGCGGGCCTGGCCCGCGCTGGTGCCGCCAGTGCGTTAGCTTAGTGGGTTATGGACTTTTTGCCCGGACTATGACAGTACGAGTCTTTTTGCTCGACGACCACGAGATCGTCCGCCGAGGCCTCCGAGAGGTCTTCGAGGCGGAAGACGACCTGAAGGTGGTCGGTGAGGCAGCAAACGCCGAGGAGGCCATGCTACGGGTACCGCTGGCCAAGCCGGACGTCGCGGTGCTCGACGTGCGCCTCCCGGGCAGGAGCGGGATCGAGGTCTGCCGAGACCTCCAGGCCGAGACGCCAGAGCTTAGATGCCTCATGCTTACCTCGTTCGCAGACGACGAGGCGTTGTTCTCCGCCATCCTAGCCGGGGCGAGCGGCTACCTGCTCAAAGAGATCCGTGGGCCCGAGCTGGTGTCGGCAGTACGACGGGTGGCCCAGGGCCAGTCCCTGATCGACCCAGCGCTCACTGCCAAGGTCATGGAGCGTTTGCGCGGCAGCCATGACGATGCCCGCATAGCCAAGCTGTCACCGCAGGAGCGCCGGATCCTGGATCTGATTGCTACGGGCATGACTAACCGCCAGATCGGTGCCGAGATGTACCTGGCCGAAAAGACAGTCAAAAACTACGTCTCCAACCTGCTTGCCAAGATGGGCTTCTCCCGCCGGACCGAGGCAGCCGTCTACGCTACTCGAGCGCGGGCGGGGCAGGCG
>JBOGGK010000250.1:0-3398 GCA_050744045.1 Acidimicrobiales bacterium
GAGCCCTTGGGGATGATGTTGAAGTTGCCCTGACCCAAGGTGCTGGGGATGGGGACCTTGCCGGGAAATGCCTCGACGCCGAAGTTGCCCTCGAGGGCCGGATTGGAGGTGGGGACGTCCTGAGTCCCTTCCCACGGGCCGCTGAGCACGAAGCCGGCCAGGCCCCTGGTCCAGATATCGGTCTGGCCGCCCGCGACCTGCCCGACCGCCGTCTGTAGAGCCATCACTTGCGCGTACGGGTACTTGTCATAGCTTGCGATCCACTTCATCTCGGTTTGAGCGCCCTTGCAGCTGGCGAAGTCGTACTGGTGGGCAGAGTTGAAGCAGTTGGTGGCGTTGAAGAAGCTAGTATAAAACTGAAAGCCGTTGCCATTGACGTCAGGGTAAAAGCCCATCTGAGTCAGTCGGCCGTTGGTTGTGACCCACATCTTGGCCTGGTCAGCGTCGAGCTGGGCGAGGGTCTTGGGCGGGTGTTTTATGCCGTACTTGGCCAACATGCCCTTGTCGTAGTAGAGCGCCCACGAGTTGAGCCCCATCGGCACCGCGTACAGTTGGGTCTTGTAACTGCCCCCCTGGACAGCGACCGGGTACTCCCATTTCTTGAAGCCAGCGTACGGGCCCGTTAGGTACTGGTTCATGGGGTCGAGGTCCCCGTTGGCGGCAAAGCTGCCGATCTCAGGCCACCACTCGGTGAAGATGTCGGGCGGGTCGCCGGCTGCGATGGTGGACAGCAGCTTGGCCGTGCTTGTCGTGGCGTCGCTGGGGATGTTGGTCTCGCTGACGACGATCCCGGGGTGCGTCTTGTTGAACTGTGCGGTCATCTGGTCCAGCAGCTGGAGTGTTGTCCCCGACCACATCGTCCACCACGTGAGATGTACGACGGAGGCGCTGGCTTCGTCAGCGGTACCGAGCCCGGTGGCGCCCATGATCGCGGCCGTGGCGATGGCCATAGCCGCCCTCGGTGCTCGGCGTTGCATGGGCCGACGCCAGCGGAGCGAAGCCTCTCGCTGAGCGGGAGCCATCGCGTGATTGATATATGCCTGATGGTTCATGCCTGTTGCTCCTTCTGTACCTGGGGCATGTAGCTCTCCTTTTTTGTTCGTGCGCCTGCAGGCTTTGCATTGGGGCCGTCCGCCCGCCGGACCACGCCACGATTGGTGAGAGCGCCGGAGGGCCGCTGGGGAGGGGGACCGGTGCTCTCGCGGATAATGAGCTTGGCTTCGGGGCAAGGTGGTTCCCGGTCCGGGGAGGCTTGATTGAGGACGGAGAGGAGCTTGGTGAAACAGACCCGGCCAAGCGCCTTGAAGTCCTGGCGTACCGTGGTGAGCGCAGGGGTGTAGAAGCGCGCCATCGGGACGTCGTCAAAACCTATGATGCTCACTTCGTCTGGCACTGGGCGACCGGCCTCGTGCATGGCTCTCATGACCCCGAGTGCGATGTCGTCGTTGCCGCACAGGACCGCCGTTACTAGCGCGTCCTTGGCAAGCTTTCGCCCTGCTTCGTAACCCCAGCCCGCGTCCCAGCCCTCCCGGACCGGCTGGGGCACGGCTACACCCGCCTCTTCCAGGGCAGCGCGCCAGCCCGACGTGCGCCGGGTGGTGTGGGCCCAGCTCGGTATGGCGAGATGATGGACCGTCCGGTGGCCGCGCCGCAGGAGGTACTCGGTCGCTTGTTTGGCGGCCGAGTACTCATCTATCCAGACAGAGGGCCGTGATGGAACTTCCCCGTCGACGGGAGCGGGGATTAGGGCGGCGAGAGGGACGTCTGGGGGTACGCAGTCCAGGGCAGCCATGCCGGGCCGGTCGAACGCGATCACGATAAGGGCGCCGGCCGGTTCGAGGGCGTGGCGGACAGCGGCGCTAACGTCGGCCGGGGAGAAGGACTCGACCACGCGTACGCCCATTCCGAAACCGGCTCGGCGCGTAGCCACTTCGATCCCTTCGAGGGCTGCGGTAAAGCCGTACAGGCTGGTGTTGGACGCCAGCACGGTGACGGATTGGACGGGGCCGCCGGCAAGTGCTCGAGCGGCCCGGTTGGGGCGAAAGCCGAGGCGCGCAATGGCGTCAAGGACTGCCTCGCGGGTCGAGCTCTTGACGCTCGGGCTCTCATTGATGACGCGCGAGACGGTCTGGTAGGACACGCCAGCCGCCCGGGCCACGTCGCGTATGCTCAGGGAAGGCGACCGGTCACCGCTCTCCGTCAATGCTGCAGGCGCTGCTGACGACGTTGTGTGACCGGTCACAGTTGGCTATTGTGACCGGTCACATAGAGGGTGTCAAGTCCTTCCGCTCGGTCTCCGGGCGGGTCGGGAAAGGAGCGACATGGTTGCGGAAGAGACTTCGGCCGGGCTGCGAACGGGCTGGTCAGACAGTGCGTTCCAGGTATGGGTCGACGTGGGCGAGGACGGCGTGGCTCGCCTCTCGCGCCTGGCTCCCACCCCTAACGCTCCCGGCTCTCACCTTGACGGCGCGAGCCGCGGCGATGAGTGCCCGCCGACCGCCGGCTTGCCCTTGCTTGACGTGGTCACGGCGGGGTCTGGCCGGGGATGGTCGAGCCGACGCTATGCCGAGTCGGTCGTCGGCAACCGTATGACCTATGTCACCCATGAGGAGCTCGACGACGGTACTTGGCACGAACTGCGGGTGACGGTCGAGGACGCGACCACCGGTCTCAGGGGGACCGTGCTTTACCAGTTCCTCCGGGAAAGGGGGGTCGTGCGCAGCCGTACCAGGCTAGTCAACAACGGGGTCGCGCCGGTGACGATGGAGTCGGTTACGTCGTTCCTTGCCGGAGGTCTGCCCGGGCCAGGAGGCAGTGTCGACGAGGTCGACCTGTTCTGGGCCGACAACGAGTGGCTTTCCGAGGCGCGCTGGCATACCCGGCGGTTCCGGGATGCCTTGCCGGATATCAATCGGGAGGTGCACGACGGTCGGTCGAGGGCGCGCTTTGGCCTGACGAGTTTGGGGAGTTGGTCGTCGGGCACGTTCCTCCCCATGGGCGCGGCCGTGAACCGCAAGAGCGGCTACACATTGCTCTGGCAGATCGAGCACAACGGGGCGTGGCACTGGCAGGTAGGTGAGCACACGGGCGAAGGCGCTGCGGCTTCTTACGTGGCATTGTTGGGGCCCACGGATGCCGAGCACCACTGGCGGCTCGTGCTCGGCCCGGGCGAGTCGTTCGAAACTGTGCCTGTGGCGCTCGCCGTCAGCGACGACGGGTTCGTGGGGGCCGTTGGGCGCATGACCCACTACCGCCGTGCCATGCGTCGGCCCCACCAGGACAACCGCCGCTTGCCCGTGATTTTCAACGACTACATGAACACCCTCATGGGTGACCCCACGACGGAGCGCCTTAAGCCGCTGATAAGTTCTGCTGCCGACGCCGGGGCCGAGTACTTC
>JBOGGK010000251.1:0-2630 GCA_050744045.1 Acidimicrobiales bacterium
GTCCTGGCCCACCCCGGTGAGCGGGTCCGGCCCGGCCAGCCCCTGGCGTGGCTGCGCTCCCGCTAGCCTTCCCGGGCCGCCCGGCCGGGAAGGAGAGACGACGGACCGGCGCCCCGGTCGATCGAAGCCGGTAGAACATCAATTGAACCTGATAGAAGGAGCCCTCGATGCCACCTGAGTACGGCTGCGCCATAACCGGTTGGGCGAGCGCTCTCCCTCCCACGGTCGTGACCAACCGGGACATCGCGACGCTGTTCGAGACGAACGACGAGTGGATCGTCGAGCGCAGCGGGATCCGGGAGCGCCGGGCCGCCGACGGTCCCTTCGTCAACCCCGGGCCACCCGCTTCCCCCCCGGGCGGCATGGGCACGACGGCCCAGCTGGCAGCCGAGGCGGGCTCGGGGGCCCTGGCCAAGGCTGGGCTCACCGGGGCCGACATCGACCTGCTCATCCTGTGCACGACCAGCGCCGACCAGCTCGTGCCGGCGACTTCGTCCCCTCTGGCCGAGGCCCTCTCCATCCGAGGCGGCGCCATGGACATCAACGCTGCGTGCGCCGGGTTCACCTATGGCCTGGTGACGGCCGCTGGGTTCATCGCCTCGGGCATCGAGCGCGTCCTGCTGATCGGTGCCGAAACCCTGACCCGCATAACCGACTGGTCCGACCGCTCAAATGCATTCCTCTTCGGCGACGGCGCCGGGGCGGTCGTAGTCGAGGCGGTCCCCGGCGAGCCCGCCCTGCTCGGCTGGGACGTGGGCGTCGACGGCTCGCTCCAGCCGCTCATGCTGGCCGACCACGGAGGCCCGGGTATGAGCATGCGTGGCCAGGAGGTCTTCCGCAAAGCGGTGCGGGTCACGGTCGACTCGGCGGTGAAGAGCCTGGAGAGGGCCAAGGTAGGCGCCGCTGACATCTCCGTGTTCGTCCCCCACCAGGCGAACCTGCGGATAATGGCTGCCGTGGCCGAACGCCTCGGCATACCCTCTGAACGGGTTGCGTCCGTAATAGAAAGCACAGGCAACACCTCTTCGGCCTCGATCCCGATCGCCCTGTGCGCGGCAGCCGACGAAGGACGTCTCGGAGAGGGGGACCTGGTCCTCCTCGCCGGCTTCGGGGCGGGCATGACATGGGCTTCGGCCGTATGGCGCTGGGGCACAGGCAGAGCACGCTGAAATAGGCCCCCGGGCTACGGAGCGCCCGGGACGCCCGGGCTCAGCCACTAGATTTGTGCAGGTCGTGAGTCGCGAGCAGTCGCCAGCAAACGGAGGAGAGATGGCAGAACAGATTGGCCCCGAAGGTACCTTCGAGGCTTTCAAGCAGTGCACGGTGGAGGTGTTGCAGGTAGAGCCGGCCAAGGTCGTCCCCGAAGCTCGCTTCGCCGACGACCTCGACGCCGACAGCCTCGACCTGGTCGAGCTCGTTATGGCCCTGGAGGAGCGCTTCGGCATCGATGTCCCCGAGTCGGAACTGGAGGGCGTCCAGACGGTCGGGCAGGCCTACGACCTGGTGGCGTCCAAGCTCTAATGCTCGCCGTCACTCCCAGCCCCGACGGTACCGGAGCGGTCCCGGGCCGCCGCGTCGTCGTTACCGGCCTGGGGGTCGTGGCGTCGTGCGGCATAGGCACCGAGGCTTTTTGGCAAGGCCTGCTCTCCGCTCCCCCCATCGGCCGCGTACGCCCCGTCCCAGGCTTGGACGTGAGCAGGTTGTTCGGCCCGAAAGAGGTGCGGCGTGCGGACCGCTTCGTGCAGTTCGCGATCGCGGCGGCGGACCAAGCCGTCAACGACGCCGGGGGGATCGAGGCGTTCCGGGGCGACCCTGACCGCGCCGGCGCCCACCTCGGTACCGGCGTCGGCGGCCTCGACACCATTTGCGACCAGCACCTGGTCCTCATGGAAAAAGGCCCCGGCCGGGTGAGCCCCTTCCTCGTCCCGATGATCATGTGCAACCGGGCGGCGGCCGAGATTTCCATGCGCTATGGGCTCCGGGGACCGTGCGAGACCACGGTGACGGCCTGCGCCTCTGGCTCGCAGAGCATCGCCAACGCCGGCCGGGTCATCGCCACCGGGCGCTGCGACGTCATGCTCGCCGGCGGTAGCGAGGCGCCCCTCAGCACCCTTGGAGTGGCCGGCTTCTCCAACATGACCGCCCTTTCGAGCTCAGGAGTCTCGATGCCCTTCGACCTCGACCGGGACGGTTTCGTCATCGGTGAGGGCGGCGCCGTCCTGGTGCTCGAGGAACGCGAGCGCGCTCTCGCCCGCGGCGCCCACGTCTATGCCGAACTGGCCGGCGCAGCCAGCACGGCAGACGCCCACCACATCACCGCCCCCGCCCCCGACGGCAGCGGCGCTGCCCGGTGCATGGAGCTGGCCTTGGCGGACGCCGAGCTTTCGCCGGGCGAGGTCGGCCACATCAACGCTCACGGCACTTCCACCCCGCCCGGGGACGCAGCCGAGGCGGAGGCTATTTATAAGGTCTTCGGGGCCCCGGGCCCAGCAGTGACATCGGTAAAAGGCGTGACCGGGCACACCCTTGCTGCCGCCGGCGCCATCGAAGCGGTGGCTGTGGCCCTCACCATCGAGCACCGGCAAATACCCCCCACCGCCGGCACCCGCAACGTCGACCCCACCTTGGCG
>JBOGGK010000252.1:0-2720 GCA_050744045.1 Acidimicrobiales bacterium
CCCCTCCCCCACCCCGGCGGGTGGGCGGCGCCCACCACTCTCACCGCACCCCCGGGCCCCACCCGGCGCGGGGGCCGGCGCCGAACAAACCCTGGCACTACCAGGGCCAGGTCCAAGGAGTGCTGGACGCCAAGTTGGTCACCTGGGGCCGCACCCTTTTCGACGCCGGCGATGTCGCCGCATGGCCGCTCGCCCCCGGTTCTGCCGGCTACGCCGCCGACATCGTGGCCGACTACAAGGCCGACTACGGCTCGGCCGGGGTGAACAGCCTCCCCATCTACGTAGTGCCCGCCACCACCTTGGACACGAGCATTTCGGTGTCGCCGGGTTGCGCCAACTTCCGTCAGGACACCGGGGACCACGCGCCGGTGCCCGATTACGCCTCGCTGAACGGTTCTTCGGACAACCCCCTCGTCGTGTACCAGCCCTCGACGGGCACCGACTGGGAGTTCTGGCAGGCGGCCAAGGCGGTCACGGGCGGCTACTCGGCCTGCTGGGGAGGGCAGCTCAAAGTGAAGGCCTCGGGCGGGATCTTCCCGGCCCCGTACGGGATGTCGGCCACCGGCATCAGCTACCTTGCTACCGCCATCACCGAAGCCGACGTGGCGTCCGGCTCGATCCACCACGCCCTCGCCATCCAATTGCCCCGCTGCGACGGGTTCACTTACCCGGCCGACCGCGGCGACTGCGCGGAGGACGCCGGCCAGCCTCCCGAGGGCCAGTGGTTCCGGCTGCCCGCCAACCTCCCCGTGCCCCCGGGCCTCGCCCCTTTCGCCCGCATGGTCATGCGGGCCCTGCAGCGCTACGGGGCGGTAGTGACCGACCGCGCCGGGGCGGTGATGGTCGTGGCCGAGCAAAGCAGCGACTGGTCCGCCGAGGGCGGCACCGGCACCGACCCCATCACGGCCAGCTGGACCGGCCTGAGCGAGTACAAGGTGATCGCTGGCCTCCCCTGGGGCGACCTGCAGGCGGTCACCCCGCCCCACCTGAGCGGCTAGCCGCGTCTCAACTGAGGGGCTAGGCCGGTCCCGCCTGCTCGAGCCAGCCTCTCGCTGAACGGGCGGCCGCGCCGGCGAAGGCCTCGGCGGCCCGCCACGCCCCCGCCCGGTGGGCAAGGACGGCCATGGCCAGCTGCGCTCGCCCCGTTGGGCTCATGTCCAGCCCGAGCCCGAAAGCCGGCTGCTCGCGGTAGAGAGCGAGCACTTCCCCGGTGAAATGGTGGCCGGGCTCGAGCTGGGAGAGCGCCCGCGCCTGGCGCCAGGGCACAAGGGCGGCACCCGCTTCGCCCAGGCGGGCACTGAGCGCCCACTCGTTCATGATGGCGAGGGCCTTGAAGCGCAACCGGGGCCATGACTCGCGGCTCAACGCCTCGGCCTTTTCCCAGCCTCCCGGCCGGGTGAGCCAGGGGCCGAGCACCTCGCCGCCGGGGACGCCCAGCCATTCCCCCCCCGGGCCCACCTCGGGGGGGCAAGGGGGCACCAGCCCGTCGAAGTCCGCCGCTTTCAGGGGGCAAAGCGAGCCCAGGGGGGCGGCCAGGGCGCCCGAGAGCAACAACCAGTTGGACCGCAACCAGCACGGCACCCGGTACTGGCCAAACTGGAGCGGCCGACCCCGGGAGTCGAAGTGGCCCGCCGCCAAAGCGGTCGTGCCGGCGAGGGCGAGCAGGCCCGGGGAGAGCGTATCGAGGTAGGCGGTCCCGTAGGCGGGCAGCCTGTCGTTCAGGACCATCCAGGCGGATAGGTCCGCGCCGAACTGCTCGCTCAGGTAGCGCCGGCCCTCTTCGTAGGCAGAAAATTCGCCCTCCTCGTTGGAACCGGCCACTACCGGGAAGCCCCCAGGCGCTCGCCCACCCAGGCGCTCCAGGACCTCAGCGTTGTTCGCCACCACCACGACGTGGTGCTCCACGCCCGGGAGCCGGGCCAAGCAATGGCTCAGGATGCGGGCGGACGCCTCGGCGCTGGCCGGCACCCACCCGGCAAGCACCACCCCGAGCGCCACCCGCCTGCCCCCCCGCCGGCGCCACCCGGGCCGGGGGTGGGCGGCGGCCACCTCGGCCAGGCCCGAGACCTTCCACCCCAGGAGCCGTGCGGGCCCACGCACTCGGCCCTTTACCGCCTCGGTTGGTTGCCCACTGCCGACATCACTGCCCTCACTTGTACCCCCCAGCGGCTCTCGGGAGCTGGGTGTCGAGGTGCACAGCGGTGCGCGCTCTGGGCGCTCCTGGTGCCACTGCGCGTTCGCACCTGCTGCTTTGCGCGGCGCCGACAGTACGCTCCACCGACATGCCTGACACAGCCAACCCCGGCAAGCTCCCTCTGCTCAAGTGGTGGGCGCGAGCGACCGTATCGGTGGCAGTTGCCCTGCTGCCCCGCCAGGTCTCGGTCGGGGTCCGCCGGGCCGTGCTCCACAATGCCCTCCGGGGCCTGCACGACGTGCTCGAGCAAACGCCGCTGGCGGGCAGGTACTGGCTCGACGGCGGGCTCCTGCTCGGTTGGGCGAGGGAAGGCGACGCCCTGGCCAACGACACCGACGACGTCGACTTTGGCTTCCTCGCCGCTGACTACCCCAAGCTCGCCTCCGCCGTGCCCGCCCTGGAAAGGGCCGGCTTCTCCTTGCTCCAGGTCCTGCGCGACAACAACGGCGAAGTGGTCGTGCTCAATTTCAAGAAGCACGGGGTCCAGTTCGACTTCGTAAAGGCCTTGCCCGAAAGGGACAAGATG
>JBOGGK010000253.1:0-7914 GCA_050744045.1 Acidimicrobiales bacterium
CCTTCAGCCCACTGCGCTCATCACCTCGCCTGGCTGAAGCTCATAGCGCGACGCCCGCACCAGGCCGGCCGACACGACCATGGCCAGCGCCAGGATCGCCGCGCTCACCACGAAGCCGGTTGCATAACCGTGCACCGCAGCCCGGGCGGTGGCCAGCATGCCGTGATGGGCGGCTGCATAGGCGACGGTAGCCGACGCTGCCACGGTGTTGAGCAGCGCCGTACCGAGCGCGCCCCCGACTTGCTGGGTCGCGTTGACCAGAGCACTGGCGACGCCCGCGTCGCGGTTGGCCACACCGATCAACGCCGTGCTGCTGAAGGGCACGAAGACAAGCCCAAGGCCCATGCTTACCACCAGTTCGGCGGGGAGCACGTGCGAAACGTAGCTGGTCTGTACCCCGATCTGGGTGAACCAGGCCAGGCCCACCGCCGCCATGACGAGGCCGCCGGTCATCAACGCCCGGGGACCGAAGCGGGGCAGCGCCCGGCTGGCCAGCATGGCGGAGACGATTATCCCGCCCGAGAACGGCAGGAAAGCGAAGCCGCTTCTCAAGGCCGAGTAGTGCAGGGTGCCCTGGAAGTAATAAGTGAGGAAGAGAAAGGTCCCCATGAGGGCGATACCGACGAGCAGCGATGCGAGGAAAGCTCCCCCCCGGCTGCGGTCCAGTACGACTCGGAGGGGCAAGAGCGGGGCGCCCGAGTAACGCTCCAAGAAGACGAATGCCGCTAGCATCGCCGCTCCTGCGACCAGCAGCCCGAGCGTGACCGGTGCCGCCCACCCGTTGGTCTCGGCCCGGGTGAAGCCGTACACGAGCGACACGAGCCCGGCCGTCACCATGACCGCGCCGGGGATGTCGTAGCGCCTCTCGCCCCCCGCCCTGCTCTCTTGTACCACGCGGGCGGCGGCGAGCGCCGCCACGATAGCTATGGGCACGTTGATGAGCAGCGTCCAGCGCCAGGAGGCAAACTCCGTGAGGAGGCCCCCGAGTACCAGGCCGATCGCTGCCCCGCCCCCGGCGACCGCCCCGTAGACGCCGAACGCCCGGGCACGCTCTCTGGGCTCGTGGAAGGCGACAGTAAGGAGGGACAGCGAAGCGGGTGCCATGACGGCTGCGAACGCCCCCTGCAAGGCGCGCGCCCCGAAGAGCATCGCCTGGTCCTGGGCGAGGCCGCCCAGTGCGGAAGCGGCGGCGAAGCCGAGCAGGCTGAGCATGAACATGCGCTTGCGGCCGAGGAAGTCGGCCACCCGACCGCCGATCAACAACAGCCCGCCGAAAGCGAGGGTGTAGGCGGTGAGCGCCCATTGGCGGTTGGCGACCGAGATGTGCAGGGCGCGTTGAGCCGACGGGAGGGCGATCGTCACGACCGACGCGTCGAGCACGATCATGAGCTGGGCAATGGCGATCACGGCCAGCGCCTGGAAGCGCCGGGGATCGCCGGACCGGTCGCTGTCCAGGGGCTGGAGGGCGGGCTCCAAGGTCATCGTCATGGGTGGGCTTCCTTTTGGTTCGCGGGTGGAGAAGGTCTCCGAGTGACGGGGCAAGGCGGTCACCGGGTGTCCCGTTGCCCCAGGCAAATGGGGTACACTATTGGAACCTCGGTTCCGGTTACACTATACGGAGCGCTCGTTCCGATTGGCAAGCGAATATAGGCTTATTGCTGTGACATTGGCCACACCGAACCAGAGCGGCTCGCCCGTGCAGAGAGCGTTGCGCTCGGACGCCCGCCGGAACGTGCAAAGGGTCCTGGAAGCGGCCGAGGAGGTCTTCGCGGCCGAGGGCCTCGCGGTGCCCATCGACGAGGTCGCCAAGCGGGCCGGGGTCGGGGTAGGCACGATCTACCGGCACTTCCCGACCAAAGAGGCGCTCTTCGAGGCGATCGTCCAGGTCCGCTTAGAGCGGCTGGTCGAAAGGGCGGCCGAGCTCAGCACGGCCGCTGACCCGGGTGACGCCCTGTTCAGCTACATCTCGGAGCTCGTGGGTGTGGCCGCCGAGAAGAAGGACCTCCTCGACGAGCTGGCCCGCGCCGGCATCGACAGCAAGCAACTGCACGCCGGGGTGAAGGCGGACTTGGAGCGCTGCTTCGAGACGCTCCTGCAACGTGCGCAGGCGGCCGGTGAGGTCAGGGCCGACCTGAGCGGTGCCGACTTCGCCTCGCTCGTGATGGGCGCCTGCGCCGCTGTCTGCCACCGAGGCGGCCCGGAGTCGACCCGCCGGGTGGTGGCGGTCATATGTGACGGCCTCCGCTCGCCGTCTCGCTGAACGTTTCCCCGCCGGCGGGCGACCTGCCCCGGCCGGCAGAGCCTTGGGGCGTGGCAGCATGGGCATCAATGGACGAAGCCTCGCTCTACCGCCTGCTCGAAGACCTGGTGGCCGGGGAGGTGGCTGCCGACGAGGTGGTCCGCCGGCTGCGCCGGCTGCCTTATGCCGACCTCGGCTTCGCCCGGGTAGACCACCACCGCTCCTTGCGCCAGGGCCTACCCGAGGCCGTGTACGGCCCGGGCAAGTCCCCGGCCCATTGCCGTGCCATCGTCGGGGAGCTCCTGGCCGAACCTGGCGGCGGGCCTGTCGTCCTCTCCCGCGCCTCTGACGAACAGGCTGACGCAGCGCTGGCGGCGCATCCCGACGGGTGCCGCTCCGGTCCCACCGTGGTCTGGCGAGCAGCGCCGCGACGGGGGGAGGCCGTTGCGGTGCTGGCGGCCGGGACCGCCGACCTGCTGGTGGCAGAGGAATGCACCGCCACGCTGGCCGCCCTCGGCTTCGAGCCGGTCCTGGTAGCGGATTGCGGCGTCGCCGGTATCCACCGGGTGCTCGAGCACGTCGATCTCCTGGCCACGGCGGACGCCGTCGTGGTCGTCGCAGGCATGGAGGGCGCACTGGCCAGCGTCGTAGGGGGATTGAGCCCGGCACCGGTGGTGGCCGTGCCCACCAGCGTCGGCTACGGCGCCTCCCTCCAGGGAGTGACCGCCCTCTTGGCGATGCTGGCCAGCTGCGCCCCGGGCGTCTGCGTGGTCGGCATCGACAACGGTTTCGGCGCCGCCTGGGCCGTTGCCCGGATCCTCGGCCCGAACCGCCTCCGCAGCTCCCCCTCGCCACAGCATGCCCCGGGTAGCTCCGCCGAGCCGGGCGCAAGCCCGACCCCCGCGCCACGTTGACGAGGGTCGCCTGGTGGCACTGTTTCGCCGGCATCGCCGGGGACATGGCCCTTGCCAGCCTGCTCGACGCCGGTGCAGATCTAGAGGCGGTCGTTAGCGGCCTGCGTAGCCTGCCTCTCCAAGGCTGGGACCTGCAGGCGACCAAGGTGGCCAAGCACGGCCTCGTAGCCACCCAGTTGAAAGTGGACGTGGGCAGGGCGGAGCAGGACGCAGAGCGCGACTGGTCGGCCGTCCGGGCGATATTGCAAAGCGCCACCGAGCTCCCGGCCAACGTTTCCCGGCGGGCGCAGGAGGTTTTTGCCCGCCTAGCCGCCGCCGAAGGGAAGCTGCACGGGGTCGCTGCCGAAGAGGTCCACTTCCACGAGGTCGGGAGCGTGGACGCCATCATCGACGTGGTCGGCACCTGCCTGGCCCTCGAAGCCCTCGGGGTCAGCCAGGTGTACGCCAGTCCCGTCGCGCTCGGCACGGGTACCGTCGCTTCGGCACATGGGGAACTTCCCAACCCGGCACCCGCCGTCCTGGAACTGCTCGCCGGGGTGCCCGTTCGCGGCAGCAGCCATGGGCGCGAGCTCACCACCCCCACCGGGGCCGCCCTCCTTGCCGGGCTGGCCGAGTCATTCGGCCCGCTCCCACCCCTCCGGCTGGAGGCCACCGGTTACGGCGCCGGCAGCCGTGACCTCGAGGGCATGCCCAACGTCCTCCAGGTTGTCCTCGGTGAGCTACCGTCTCTGCGGCCGGCGTTGACAGGCTCCTACCAACAATTGGTGGTGCTGGAGGCCAACGTCGACGACGTCACCGGCGAACTGCTCGCTCGGACCGTCGCGGCGCTGATGGAGGCGGGCGCCCTCGACGCCTGGGTGGTACCGGTCGTCGGCAAGAAAGGCCGCCCTGGCCACGTCGTGAGCGCCCTGGCTACCCCGCCGCTCGTCGACGCTCTGACCGGGATCCTGGCCGCCGAGACAGGCACGCTCGGCCTCCGCCAGCACCCGGTCGAGCGCCTCGCGTTGGCGAGGGGGGCACTGGAGGTCGAGGTGGGCGGCCACCGCGTCCGGGTCAAGGTGGGGCCGCACCGCCTGAAGGCCGAGCACGACGACTGCGCCCGGGCCGCCGCCCGGCTCGGTTGGCCGGTGCACGAGGTCGCCCGCCAGGCCGAACAAGCGGCATCGGCGCTGCCTCGCCCGCCCATGGAATAACGTGGCCGCTCATGGCCCCCGACCTCGAGCTGGCACTGGCGGCGGCCGACACAGCGGACCGGCTGACCCTTTCTTCGTTCCGTCGCTCGTCCCTCGCCGTCGAGACCAAGCCCGACAGCACACCGGTCACGGAGGTCGACCGGGGTACCGAATCAGCTATAAGGCAACTGCTCGCTCGCGAGAGCCCGGCCGATGCCGTCGTTGGCGAGGAGATGGGCAGGACTGGCTCCGGGGACCGCCGCTGGGTGATCGACCCGATCGACGGCACCGTCAATTTCATAAGGGGCATCCCCGTTTGGGCCACCCTCATCGCTTTGGAGGTGGGAGGCACCATGGACGTGGGCGTCGTCTCCGCGCCAGCGCTCGGCCGGCGCTGGTGGGCGCAACGAGGCCACGGCGCTTTTGCCGGCGCCCCGGGCCGGCCCGGGGCGCCTATACGTGTCTCGGGCATCGCCAGGCTGGCCGACGCCGCCGTCTCGGCCGCCGGCTTCGGAGACTTCCCTCAGCCCGAACGGTTGCTCTCGTTGGCCCTGAAAGCTCGGCACCAGCGTGGCTTCGGCGATTTCTGGCAGCACATGCTGGTGGCTGAGGGGGCCTTTGACATAGGTATCGACCCGGTGTGCTCGTTGTGGGACAACGCCGCGCTTCAGGTGATAGTCACGGAATCAGGTGGGAAATTCACGGACCTGTCTGGTTGCCCGCGCCCAGATGGGGGCAGCGCCGTCTCCAGCAACGGCCTTTTCCACGACGAAGTGATCGCCGTACTCGGCGGCGCCGGTGGTGGCCCGGAGTGAGCGGCCCCGACGAAGCGTTCATGCGCCTGGCGCTGGGACTGGCGGCGCTGGCGGGTGAAAAGGGTGATGTGCCGATAGGGGCGTTGGTCGTAAGGGGTGGGGAGATAGTGGGCCAAGGGGCCAACGCCAGAGAGGCCAGCGGCGACCCGACGGCGCATGCTGAGGTCGTGGCCCTCCGCCAGGCTTGCGCCTCCCTCGGGTCCTGGCGGCTCGACGGCGCTACTGTGTACGCCACCTTGGAGCCGTGCGCCATGTGCGCCGGCGCCATCGTGGCGGCCCGCATCGAGCGCCTCGTGTTCGCCGCCGCCGACCCCAAGGCAGGTTGCTGCGGCTCGCTCTACAACTTCTGTGCCGACCCCCGCCTCCCCCACGAGGTCGCCGTCAGCCGGGGAGTGCTCGGGCGGGAGGCCGCCGAAGCGCTGGCTAGTTGGTTCGCCGCCCGTAGGCGTCAGCTCCCGCGGGCCAGGGTGAAAACACCAAAAGCCCTCGGCTCGGCCTCCGGTCCAGCAAGCTAGTGGCGGTGCGCCGCCTGTACCCTCACGCAAGCGAAGACGTTGACCTTGCGCAGGAGTACGCCTTCCCGGCCTTCTCGCACCAACCTTGGGTCCGAGCTGTGTTCGTCGCCAGCGCAGATGGAGCGGCGACGGTCGAGGGCCGTTCCGGTGGACTGGGCAGCGGCACCGACCACCGGCTGTTCGCCCTGCTGCGCGGTCTGGCTGATGTGGTGCTGGTGGGTGCCGAGACGGTGCGGACAGAACGGTACGGCCCTGTCAGATCCCATCCCGCGTGGCGAGACGAGCGGGCCGGCCGGCCACCCACGCCCCCGCTGGCCGTGGTCTCACGCCGGCTCGACTTCGACATTTCCAGCTCACTGTTTAGCCGAGCCCCCGGTCATGCCCGGACGATCATTATCACTTGCGAGGCAGCGCCTCCCCAGAGGCTGCGGGCCCTGGGCGACGCAGCAGACGTGATCATTGCCGGCGACCGGCAAGTCGACCTCACGGGTGCCGTCAACGCTCTAGCCGAGCGCGGCCACTTGCGCATCTCCTGTGAGGGCGGCCCCCGGCTCTTCGCCCAGGTTGTGGGGGCCGGATTGCTAGATGAGCTGTGCTTGACACTGAGCCCACTACTGCTCGCCGGCGGCTCCACGCGCATCACCAACGGCTCGCTCATACCTGGCGGCCTAGCACTGCAGCTCGCCGGGGTCCTAGAGGACGGAGGGTACCTGTTCCTGCGCTACACCTGCCCCCCCGGCCCCACCCACCCAGCGGCCCAGTGACCGAACGAGGGCCTACGCTCGGAATCGTTACCAACTGCCAAGGACTGGTCCGACCGGGCCCGGGCAGGCTCGGCTGGTGCGTGGCGCGGCTGGGCCCGGGAGCAGACGTACAAGCAGGTCGACATCGCTGGCATCGGCAGCGTCGAGACCTGGGTGGAACTCGCCGCAGTGGCCTTGCCGCTGGTCTCGTTCCAGACGACGTTCCTCTTCGCTTCCGACGGGGCCACCTTGACCTCGCACTCCACACTGGGGTTTCGGGGCCGCGAGGAGATCGCGGTGTCTCTCCGTGCTGTCGGGCTGGCCGTGGAAGAAGGGCGCGATGCCCTGACCGGCCGGGCCTTCTACTCAGAACGCCCACGATCATTGGACGAGCATTATGTTGACCACTGCTGGCCGTTCGTGGGGTTGCAGGCGTGCTCCTCCGGCCTGCGGTCCAACTAGGCCTGCGGCGAGAGCGGGTCGCACGCCGAGCTCGGCGGTTCGCCTGTCCCGAGAAGACGGGCCGCTCCCTCGGGGTCTTCGCAGCCCACGAGCAGCTCGTCGAAGTTGGCGTCTTGAAGCCTCACCCTCACTCCGCGCGGCGTGTCGTGATGGACGACGGCGAAGACTTTGGCGCCCTCATCGGAGCGGAACGTCCCGATGACGAAACGCCCTGGCCACGCCGCCCCTATCGTTTTCCTGAAGGCATTGACGGCATGCACGGCGTCGTCCACTATCTCCACACCTTGCAACGACGACATGGGGGCGCGGACATCACCGTGGACTGCCTCCGCCTTCTCGGCCGCGCTGAGGTGCAGAACCAGCTCCTGACCCTCACGGATGAACTCTGCCATGCCGGTCACCTCCCTGTGCCGGGACGTTAGCAGTTCAAGCCCGCACCGCACCGATCCCGCGTCGGCACCCAAAAAGTTTCCCAACCCATCGGTCGGGTTCCTGGTCCGTGCGGCCGGGAGCTCGAGCCGGCCGGGGGTCACGGGTGCAGCAGTACCCGGCCCGCCACGCGGCCGGGCTCGAGACGGGCGCGGACCTCGGGTGTGCCCGAGAGCGCGAGGACAGCGGTCGAGCGTGACAACAGCCAGGGCGACCGCGCGGGGGGGCGACCGGTGGGCCACGGCCGAGAGCCTCCTTGGCACGGCGCAAAGGATCGCGAGCGTCGAGCTCGGGGCCTCGGCGCGGGGGCGCTCCTCGGCATGTCCGTCGAACTGTTGACCGTGCTCACCTGCTGGCCGATCTGGCGGATGTCGGAGCGGTGGCCTCCATGGAGGGCACCCATGGTGGGATGGAGGCCGACCACACCGCACGACCGGCTCGAGGCGTTGGCGTACCTGCGCGCCCGGAGGGCAAGGATGGCCCGCCACCTTGCCTGGTTCTACAAGCTGTGGAGTTCACGAGCGTTGGGCTTGTTCAGCCGAGCAACACCAAGCGGCGGCTTGATGTTCCGGTCGACGATGCGACGGTACTCGCAGAAAGTGTACGCGCCCCGGTGTGGCTCGAC
>JBOGGK010000254.1:0-4866 GCA_050744045.1 Acidimicrobiales bacterium
GCCCAGGCTCGTCAGGCTGCGCACCTCCTTGATGACCTGGATCTTCTTGTCGCCCGCCCCGGTCAGGACGACGTCGAACTCGTCCTGCTCCTCTTCGGCGGGAGCCTCGGGAGCCGCCGCCGGGCCGGCTGGGCCAGCAACGGCGACGGGGGCGGCGGCGGTGACGCCGAAGCGCTCTTCGAAGGCCTTGACGAGCTCGGACAGCTCGAGGACGGACATGCTGGAGATGGCCTCGAGGATCTGGTCTTTGGTGAGTGTGGATGGCATCTGCTTTCGCTCCTAGGTGTTGGGGGGCTCGGTTTCGCCGGCACGCTTGTCCCTGAGCGCGGCCAAGCCGTAGGCGAAGTTGCGGGGCAACGCTGAGAGCAGCCCCGCCATGGACTGGAGAGGAGCCTCCATGGCGCCCGCCAGGCGGGCGAGCAGTTGCTCCCTGGAGGGCAGGTCGGCCAGGGCGGCGGTCGCCGCCGGCCCGAGCACCGAGCTGTCCAGCAGCCCGCCCTTGATCGTCAGCATGGGGTTGGCGCGGGCGAACTCCCGAAGGCTCTTGGTGACGGCGGCGGCATCGCCCCTGACGAAGGCGAGGCCGGTCGGGCCGGCCAGCATATCCCTGAAGCCTTCAGGGCCGTGCCGGTCCGCCGCGATACGGACCAGGGTGTTTTTGTAGACCCGGTACTCGGCCCCGAGGGGGGCGATGGTGCGCCGCAGGGCCTCCAGCTCCTTCACCTTGAGCCCGCGGTACTCGGTCACGATCACGGCGTCGGACTGGTCCAGGCGAGCGACCACCTCGTCCACTACCGCCACCTTGGCCGGCCTGGGGTCTTCCATCTGCGCTCCTTGGTCTTCAGCTGGTACGCGAGCGCGCACACCAGCCCATGAAACGGCCAAGGGTGCCAGCTCGCCTCGTCGGGCCGGGCCGGGCCTCCCGGCCAGGCCCGCTTGGGCGCCGTGGTGGCGCACCGGATTTCTGCGGCGTTATGTGCGGGCCAATGCTACCAGGTCCCCCCGGAAGGTCCAGCTGGCAGGTTCAGCTGGCCGCCGTGGCCAGCTCCTCGTCGGCCACCCGCAGGCGGGCGGGGTCGAGGTCTATTCCTGGGCCCATGGTGGACGACATCGACACCGACTTCACGTACCGGCCCTTGGCCGCCGCCGGCTTCACCCGGGCCAGTTCGTCGAAGACGGCCCGGAGGTTGGTCACCAGCTGTTCACGGCTGAAGCTCACCTTCCCGATGGGGACTTGCACCACGCCCCGGCTGCGGGCGTCGGCCCGGTACTCGACCCGCCCGCCCTTGAAGTCGGCGACCGCCCGTGCCACATCGGCGGTGACGGTGCCGGTCTTGGGGTTGGGCATCAGGCCCCGGGGGCCCAACTTGCGGCCGAGCCGGCCTACTTGGGCCATCATGTCCGGTGTGGCGATGGCCACGTCGAAGTCCATGAAGCCGCCGTCAACCCTAGCTACCAGGTCGTCCGACCCGACGATGTCGGCCCCCGCCGCCCGGGCGGAGTCGGCGGCCTCCCCGGCAGCGAATACGGCGACCCGCACCGCCTTGCCCGTGCCGGCCGGCAACGACACCGTGCCCCGCAGTGCCTGGTCGGCCTTGCGGGGGTCGATGCCCAGGCGCACCGCCAGTTCGACGGTCTCGTCGAAGCGGGCGTGGGACAGGCTCTTCACCAGCTCGAGGGCCTCAACGGGCCCATAAAGGCGGGCCTCGCCCAGGCGTTCGGCCGCCTCCTTGTAGTGCTTGCCTCTCTTCGGCATGCTGCCTCCCTCTGTTTTAGCGAGCCGGGACGAGGTCGCCCACCGGCCCCTCAGCCGACCTTTACGCCCATCGAACGGGCGGTACCGGCCACCTGGGCTTTGGCCGCCTCGATGTCGTTGGCGTTGAGATCGGGCATCTTCACCTGGGCGATCCTGGTCACCTGGGCGTCGTTCAGGGTGCCTGCCAGCTCCCGCCCTGTTGTCTTGGCGCCCTTGGCGATGCCCAGTTCCTGGCGGATCAGGACGGCTGTGGGCGGCGTCTTCAGCACGAAGCTGAAGCTGCGGTCGGAAAAGATCGTCACCTCTACGGGGATGACCTGGCCCACCTTGCCCTCGGTCGCCGCGTTGTACTGCTTGACGAACTCCATGGTCTGGATGCCGTGCGGCCCCAGCGCGGTGCCCACCGGGGGCGCGGGCGTGGCCTTGCCGGCCGGCAACTGGATCCGGACTATCGCGGTGACTTGGCGCTTAGCCATCAGAGGTTCCTCTCGTCGTGCCCGAGCACTGTACTGGCCTCTCCTCGTCGTCCAATGGTCGCTCGGCGCTTGGCGGAGCCGGGCTTGGGCTCAGAGCTTCGCCACCTGGGCGAACTCGAACTCTACCGGCGTCTCCCGGCCGAAGATGTTTACCAGGACCTTCAACTTGAGCTGGTCCTCATTGATCTCGGCGATGGTGCCGCTGAAGTCGGCAAACGGGCCTTCGCGCACCCGGACGGACTCACCCACCTCGTACTCCAGGCGGGGCCGGGTCTTCTTGGGCGGTCCCCCGCCCTCGGCCTTGGTGGCGAGGATGTTCTCGACCTCCCGCCGCGACAGGGGCGTCGGGCGGGCCCCCAGGCCGACGAAGCCCGTAACCCCGGGGGTATTGCGTACGACGTACCACGAGTCGTCGGAGAGGTCCATGCGGACCATCAAGTAACCGGGGAAGACCTTGCGCGAGACCACCTGGCGCTTGCCGTTCTTCAGCTCCACCACGTCTTCCAACGGGATCACGACCTCGAAGATGCGGCCCTCCATGTTCATCGAGGAGATGCGGCTCTCCAGGTTGGACTTCACCTTGTTCTCGTAACCGGCATAGGTGTGCACCACGTACCAGTGGCCCGGCCGGTCATATGCGCTCTCGGCCCGGGGCGGCTCCTCCGCTGGGTGGCCCCCCTCGGTGGGATGGCCGTTGTCGTCGGGGCGGGCATCGGCGGCGGGGTGGCCATCGGCGGCGGGCTGGTCCTCAGCGGGGTGGCCCTCGGCAGTGGGGTGGCCCTCGGCAGTGGCGGGCCCATCGCCTTTTGTCGCCCGCGCGCCGGCCACGGTTCGGCTCAACTCGGGCTCCTGTTCCTCGGCCATCGCTACTTGAACAGGTTGGTTGCGCCCAGCGAGTAGACGTAGTCCAAGCCGTACACCAGCGCCATGATGAACGCCAGGGTAAAGAAGACGACGGTCGAGTAGTTGATGAGCTCGGGCCGCTTGGGCTTCATCACCTTGCGCATCTCGAGGATGACCTCGTCCAGGAACTGGCGGGGATGGAAGCCGGCCCGCGGCGGGCTGGCAGATGGGCGGGGCTCCTCCCGGCGCAGGGGCTCCTCCCGGCGCAAGGGGGTTATGCCCTCGGCCCCGAGGGTCTCCTGGCGCTCGAGGACCCGCCGTTCCTCTCGGTCGTACTCGTTGATGCTCACGTCTGTGCCCTTCCATTTAAAAAGCTGGAGCAGGGCAGGAGGGACTTGAACCCCCAACCGCCGGTTTTGGAGACCGGTGCTCTGCCATATTGAGCTACTGCCCTAAAAGGAGCCGTGCCCTCCGGGGCCTGCCCGCGACCGGGCCCGACCGCGACGAGGTTAGCACCGCTACCATCCTAGGCGGTCGCCGCCCCCGCCGCGAAAGGGAGCAGGCTCCCTCCCCGAGCGCTGAGGAAGCCCGGCGCCCTCAACGCTGGCGCCCTCAACGCTGGCGCCCTCAAGCCAGGCGCCCGGGGGAGCACCGCCCCGCCCCGGAGCACCGTGAGCGCGACGGCAGCCAGACCTACGGCCGCCACCCCGGCGACCAACCATGGCTCCCGGGTGGCGCGCCACCGCAAAGGGCCGCCCCGCGGAAGGTGGTCTTGCAGCGCCCTCAAGGTGTCGCCTATGCGATCGGGAGCGGGCAACGTGACAGGCTCGTCTTTCAAACTGCGCAGCACCTGCAGCAGCCGCCGGTAACCGGCCAGCTCAGCCTGACAGCGCAAGCAGGAGCGCAGGTGCTCGGCCATCGCCGGGCTGGCGCGACGGCTGCCGTCGACGATGAGGGGCAGCTCACCGGAGACGGGATTGCAGCCGACCAGGGCCCGCAAACGGCCTCGGGCCGGGTAGGCCCGCTCGCTGCGGCTGCGCTCAGCTGGCCACGGCATCGTCATCCACACCAACAACCTGGCTGGGGCCGCGAGCGGTTCCACCCGTCGGAGCCAAACCTCCCACCTTCTTCCCGAGCGCCCGGCGCCGGCGCTGGCTCTCGGCCTGCATGCCGTGCTCGCCCCGGCACAGGTCCTCCCGCAGGCGCTTGCGTGCCCGCTGGAGGCGGACCTTGGTCGCCGCCTCGGATGTGCCGAGCTCGGCGGCTATGGACTTGTGCGAGAGGTCGTAGATGTCCCTCAGCACGACGACCTGGCGGAGCCGCCAGGGCAGCCGCATCAGGGCGGCCGCCAGTAAGGCCCGCTCGTCCCCGGCGGACGCCGACGCCTCGGGGTCGTGCTCGAGGCGGCGGTCCGCGACATCGGCGAGGTCGGGCCCGTCGGGGCCCAGTGAGAAGGAGGCGTGGCTGTCCCGGCGGCTACGGGCCAGGTAGTCGCTGGCGCAGTTGGCCGTCACCCGGTACAGCCAGGTCGAAAAGCGTGCTTCCCCGCGGAACCGGGGCAAGCCCCGCAGAGCGCGTAGGTAGGCCTCCTGGGCGACGTCGAGGGCGTCGTGCTCGTTGCCCGTCAAGCGGTAGGCGAGGGTGTAGGTGCTATCCCACGTCGCCCGGACGAGCTGCCCGGGTGCGGCGGGGTCGCCCCGCCGGGCCGCGTCGACGAGGCCCTTCAGCACCGCCTCGGTGGCGGCAACTCCACGCAACGGCCCTACCTGGTCTCCTTATGGAGGGTGTGCT
>JBOGGK010000255.1:0-11616 GCA_050744045.1 Acidimicrobiales bacterium
GGCAGCGTGGCCGCCGGGATCACCAGGGCAGAGACCATGCCGGCCGAGGCCGCCCCGCCCACCACTCTCCTCGCCCATGGGCGGACGGCGCCCGCCGGGCGAACGGACATCCTTCGCACAATGCTCATGACCTATTAAGTTCCCCACCGGCCAGGTGGTTGCCGCGCCCACCCTGAGAGCGGTCCGCGCCGGCCGACGGCGGAGGAACGGCCCGGAAGGCTAAGACGTGCGCCCCAGGTAACCCTCGCTCTGGAGGTGGAGAATGACCTGCTGCGCGGCGGCCTCGGCGCTCACCGAGGTGGTGTCGATGACGACATCGGCATTGGCCGGGGCCTCGTAGGGGTCGGATATCCCGGTGAACTCTTTCACGATCCCGGCCCTCGCCTTGGCGTACAGCCCCTTGCGGTCCCGGTTCTCGCATACCTCCAGGGGCGTGGCCACATGGACCAGGATGAAACCCCCGACCGGCTCGATCATGGCCCGCACCTCCCGGCGCACGGCCTCGTAAGGAGCAATGGGGGCGCAGATGGCGGTGCCGCCGTTCTTGGTGATCTCCGAGGCGACCCAGCCGATGCGGCGGATGTTGATGTCGCGGTGCTCCTTGGAGAAGCCGAGCTCGGACGAGAGGTGCTTGCGCACGAGGTCGCCGTCGAGCAGCGTCACGGGCCGGCCACCCTCTTCCAAGAGCTTGGTGAGCAAGATGCTGGCGATGGTGGACTTTCCGGCACCCGAAAGGCCGGTGAAGAAGACGGTCACCCCTTGGTGAGCGCGGGGCGGGTAGCTCCGGCGCAGTTCGGCCGCCACCTCGGGGTAGGTGAACCATGAGGGGATATCGCGGCCCTCGGAGAGGCGCCGGCGCAGTTCGGTGCCCGAGATGTTGAGCGTGCGCACGCCCGGAGGGACTTCGTCTACCGGCATGTACTCGTCCCGGTCCTCCACGTAGACCATCTGCTGGAAAGGCACCACCCCGATCCCGAGCTCCTCGCTGTGCTCGCCGAGAAGGGCCTGGGCGTCGTAGGGCCCGTAGAACGGCTGGCCCGAGGAGTCCTTGCCCGGCCCGGCGTGGTCACGGCCGACGATGAAGTAGCTCGCCCCGAAGTTCTTCCGGATGATGGCGTGCCAGACCGCCTCGCGCGGCCCGCCCATCCGCATGGCGAGGGGGAGCAGGCTCAAGGTAGCAGTGGCGTGCGGGTAGCCGTTCACGACCGCCTGGTAGCAGCGCACCCGGGTGTGGTGGTCGACGTCGCCGGGCTTGGTCATCCCCACCGAAGGGTGGATGAGCAGGTTGGCTTCCACCTTGCGGGCGGCGCGCAGCGTGAGCTCGACATGGGCGCGGTGCATCGGGTTACGGGTCTGGAAGGCCACGACCCGGGCCCAGCCGAGGTCGGCGAAATGCGCCCGCAACTGAGCGGGCGTAAGGCGCAGGGACTTGTAGTCGTAGTGCACCGGGGGGGTTACGACCTCGAGGCGACCGGAGACGTAGACAGGGCCCGACTTATCCAGCAGGTAAGCGACCCCGGGGTGGAGCTTGTCCGTGGTCCCGAACACCAGCTTCGCCTCCCGCTCCCGGTCGGGCCGGTAGAGCTCTGGGTCGTGGACCGCGGCCAGCATGACGCCCTCGGGGTCCCGGAGCGCCAGGCTGGCCCCGGGTGCCAGCTCGGCCGCCTTTTCCTCGCTGATGTCCAAGACGATCGGCATCGGCCAGAGGGTGCCGTCGGCCAGGCGCATCCGCTGGCACACCGCCTCGTAGTCCTCCTCGCCCAGGAAGGTGCGCAAGGGCGAAAAGCCGCCGTTGCCCAGCAGCTCCAGGTCGCAAAGCTGGCGGAGGGTGAGGTCCCACGACGGCCAATGGCGGGACTGCTCTTTCAGCTCGGCAGCACGTTGGGGCGAAACGGTGAGGTCGACAAGCGGGCCCCCATGGGGGCTGACGAGCTGATCGGGCACTTTTTCCTCCAGTCTAGGTAATTTATGACTAGTTCAGTCAGCTTTAGGCGGCCTTGCGGGTAGCCACCCCTAGCACTGCCGCCCGAGCCCGCCGGTGACCGCAGCCAGCTGCGGGTGGGGTAGCGGCACTGTGGCTCTGGCGCTCGGTAACCTTGAGTGCCAGAGATGTTGGACGACCGCAAAGCAGCCATTTTACGCGCCGTGGTTGAGTGCCACATCCGCACCGCCCAGCCGGTCAGTTCCGCATACGTGGCCCAACGGGACGACCTCAGCATCTCGCCGGCCACCGTGCGCAACGAGATGGCCGTGCTCGAGCAGGAAGGCTACCTTTTCCAACCTCATTTCAGTGCCGGCCGGGTGCCGACGGACAAGGGCTACCGGTTCTTCGTCGACTCGCTTTCCGGGCCGTCCCCGCTCGGGCCGGCCCAGGCCGAGCTGGTGCGGATGTTCTTCACCCGGACCCATGGCGAGATCGAGCGCATGCTGGCCGAGACGAGCGGCCTGCTCTCCCGGCTGACCGACTACGCCGCCGTCGTAGTGACCCCGAGCGGGCCCGAACCCGGTCGCGTGCGTTCGGCCCAGCTGGTGAGGCTCCACCCGCGCCTCGTGCTGGCCGTGGCCGTGCTCGGCAACGGTTCGATCGAAAGGCGGCCCCTGGAGGTGCCCCTGCCGGTCTCCGACGCCCAGGTGGAGCGGGCCTCGGCAGCCATAGCTTCGTTCTTGGTCGGCTCTGCGCTCGACCCGGGCGGTTACCCGCCGCCCACGGGCGACCCCGCCGCCGACAGCCTCGGGGCGGCGGCGCTGGAGGCCCTGAGGAGCCCCGAGGGCGAGCTCGCCCGCAGCCACGTCTTCGTGGGCGGTGCCGCCCGCATGGCGGCCGCCTTCGACGCGGTAAGCACCATCCGGGCGGTCCTCGGGATCCTCGAGCAGCAGTACGTGCTGGTCACCCTGCTGAAGGACGTGATCGATCGCGGCCTGACGGTTGCCATCGGGGCCGAGCACGGCGTCGTCCCCCTCGTCGACTGTTCGGTGGTGGTGGCACCCTACGAGGTCGACGGGGAGCGGGCCGGTACGGTGGGCGTCCTTGGCCCGACGAGGATGCACTACGACCAAGCGCTGGCCGCGGTAGCAGTGGTCTCCAAGAAGCTGACCAAGGCCTTGAGCGAGGGTGACCGCCGCCACCGGGGCGCGGGCCAACCGGCGGCCAACGGGCTCAGCGCCCATGGCGAGCACAGGAGCGCCGGTTGATGGCCGGTGAAGACTACTACGCCGTCCTCGGCGTGAACCGCAACGCCAGCGAAGCCGAGATAAAGCAGGCCTACCGCGGCCTGGCCCGAGAGCTGCACCCCGACCGCCACGCCGCCTCGCCGGTCGAGGCAGAGGCCAACGAAGAACGTTTCAAGCTCGTCAACCGGGCCTACGAAACGCTGAAGGACCCCGAGCGCCGGCGGCAGTACGACATGTTCGGAGCCGACGGTGAAAGGCGCGGCGACCCCTTCACCGGCTTCGCCGGGGCGGGCTTGGGCGACATCTTCGACGCTTTCTTCGGGGGGGCGGGGCCGTTCGGCGCCAGGGGCCCGAGCCGGCGAGCGGGACCACGCCACGGGGAGAACGTCGAGGCACTTCTCGACCTCGACTTCGCCGAGGCCGTCCTCGGTGCTGAGAAGGAAGTGACGATCAGGGCGGCGTGCACCTGCGAAACCTGCCTGGGCAGCGGCGCCCGCCCGGGTACCACCCCCATCTCTTGCACCACCTGCCGCGGGTCGGGCGAGATCCGTCGGGTCCGCCAGTCCATGTTGGGCCAAATGGTCACCTCGAGCCCGTGCCCGCGCTGCGGGGGGATGGGCGAGGAGATCCCCTCCCCCTGCCCGGACTGCCGGGGCCAGGGTCGGAAGACGGAGGATCGTTCCTACAACGTCGAGGTGCCGGCGGGCGTGGACGACGGCTCGACCCTGCGCCTGAGCGGGCGGGGCGCCGCCGGGCCGCGGGGAGGCCCGCCGGGTGACCTCTACCTCCACCTGAGAGTGCGCCCTCACCCGGCCCTGGTGCGCGACGGGTACGATCTGCGGACCACCCTACGGGTGACGATGGCCCAGGCCGCGCTCGGGGCCCAACTCGAGGTGGAGACCCTCGACGGGCCTGAAGAGATAGCAGTAGCCCCGGGTTGCCCGAGCGGTCAGGAAGTGCACCTGAGGGGGCAAGGCGTGCCTCACCTCCAGCGGAGAGGGCGCGGTGACCTAGTCGTGACCATCGAAGTCGAGACACCGACCGACCTGACCCCTTCCCAGGAGGAGCTGCTGCGCCGCTTCGCCGTGGAGCGGGGCGAGGAGGTCACCCCTCCCGAGGCGGGGCTGTTCTCGCGCATCCGCAGCGCCTTCAAGTAGGGCGAGCTTCAGGGCCGAACGAACCGGCAGAGCAGGCACCGGGGCGAAGGCCCAGGGCAGCGAAGGCACCGGGGCGATGACAACGGGCCAGACGATGACAACGGGCCAGACGGCGGCGCACGTTTTCGTCGACGACCTGGAGCGGCCGGAGCTGAGCCCACCGGACGCCCACCACCTCGGCCGCGTGCTCAGGTTGCGCCGCGGTGAGCTGGTGTCCGCCTCGGACGGCGAGGGCGCCGGCCGCCTCTGCCGATGGACGGGTGCGGCTTCGTTAGAGAAGGTCGGGGCGGTGGCCCGGTCCGCCCGGCCGCTGCCGGTGCTGACGGTCGCTGTGGCCCTCACCAAAGGGGCGCGTACCGAGTGGGCCGTGCAGAAGCTCACTGAGGCCGGGGTGGACCGGGTGGTGTTGATGACCAGCGAGCGCTGCGTCGTTCGCTGGGTCGCTGACAGCGAGGAACGCCACCTCCAGCACCTCCGAAGCGTTGCCCGCCAGGCGGCCATGCAGAGCCGCCGGGTGTGGTTGCCGGCGGTGGAGGGCCCAGCCCGTTTCGGCTCGGTGGTGGCCGGCGGCGACCGCGAGGCTGCAGAGCCGGGTACGGGCGCGGGCCGTAGCGACCAGGGGGTTGCCTTGGCTACCCCCGGGGGCAGCCCGTTGACGCTAGCCACGCCGACCGTGCTCGTCGGGCCCGAAGGCGGTTGGGCGGACGCTGAGCTGGCCGCCGTCGAGCGCCATGCCGGCGTCGGCCCGCACATCTTGCGGTCCGAGACGGCTGCGTTGGCGGCCGGGGTGCTGCTGGCTGCGCTCAGAGCGGGCCTGGTGGCGCCCGGTGCGCCAGCGCCAGCGGGCCGGCCGGTGGAGCCCGGCGGGCCCTGAGCTGAGGGGCTGCGCCGGAGCCGGCGACTTGCCTTCAGTCTCAGCGGCGGCGCCTCTGGGGGGGGGCCAGCCTGGGCCGGGGCTACCAGTCCTTGTCGATGGACACGTACTTGACCTCGAGGTACTCCTCGATACCGACCGGCCCGCCTTCGCGCCCTATGCCTGAGGCCTTCACGCCGCCGAAAGGCGCCGCCGGGTCCGACACGACGCCCCGATTGAGCCCGAGCATGCCGACCTCGAGGCTTTCCGCCACGCTGAGGGCACGCGAGAGGTCCCGGGTATAGGCGTATGCAACCAGGCCGTACCCGGTGCCGTTGGCCGCCGCTACCGCCTCGGCGTCGCCGTCGAAGCTGAGCACCGGGGCCACCGGGCCGAAGATCTCGGTGCGCACCAGTTCGGCGTCCTCGGGCACCTGGACGAGGACGGTTGGCTCGTAGAAATAGCCTGCCCTCTCTGGAGCCGTTCCGCCACAGAGGACCTTGGCCCCGCGCGCCACAGCGTCGTCCACGAGCGACGCTACCTTTTCTCGCTGGGCGGCGCTGATGAGGGGCCCGACCTTCACCCCCGGCTCCGTGCCCCGCCCGAGCGGCATCTCGCTCATGGCCGAGGCCAGGCGCTCGGCGAACTCCCCCGCCAGGGACGAATGAACGTAAAAGCGGTTGGCCGCCGTGCACGCCTCCCCCCCGTTGCGCATCTTCGCCAGGAGCGCCCCGTGCACGGCCGCGTCCAGGTCGGCGTCGGCGAACACCAAGAAGGGCGCGTTGCCCCCCAGCTCCAGGGACACCCTCAGCACCCGGTCGGCGGCTCCGGCCATGAGCTTGCTGCCCACCTCCGTGGAACCAGTGAAAGACAGCTTGCGCAGGCGCCCGTCGTGCAATAGCGGCGTAATCACCTCGCCCGCGGACAGGCAGGTGACCACGTTGAGCACCCCTGGGGGCAGGCCTGCCTCCGCCAGGATCTGGGCCAGGGCCAGCGAGGACAGGGGCGTCAGCTGGGCCGGCTTCAAGACCGCGCTGCAGCCGGCGGCGAGAGCGGCGCCGAGCTTGCGGGTGGCCATGGCGGCCGGGAAGTTCCATGGGGTGATGAGCAGGCAAGGCCCGACCGCTTGGCGCATGACGAGGACCCGGTTGGCCCCGCTGGCGGAGACCTTGTAATCGCCCGCGATGCGTACCGCCTCTTCGGAGAACCACCGGAAGAAGTCAGCCGCGTAGGCCACCTCCGCCCTCGACTCGGCCAGGGGCTTGCCCATCTCGATGGTCATGAGCAGGGCTAGGTCCGCGGCCTGCTCGGTCATGCGCTCGTAGGCAGCCCTCAGCACCTCGCCCCGCTGGCGCGGTGCGGTGGCGCTCCAGGCCCCTTGCGCCTCGACGGCGGCGTCGAGGGCGGCACGGGCGTCGTCGGCGGTGGCGTCGGCCACCTCGGCTACCACTTCGCCGGTGGCGGGGTCCTCCACCTCGAAGGTGCCGCCCGCCGAGGCCGGCCGCCACCGGCCCCCTATGAGCAGGTCCGTGGGCACTTTGGCCACGACCCGCCGTTCGTCGTCCCTGGCTGGCGCGCCGGCTGGAATCACCGGGGCCCGCTCTCCACTTTGGCCGCTCTCGCCACCCGCGCCCCCCGGGAAGCCCTCGTGGGCCGGGGCGGCGGCATGTCCGGGTCGTCACCGACGCTGCGAAGTGCCCGCCGGCGGCGCAGCAGCTCCCAACTCTGGTCGATCTCGGCCTGGAGCTCAAAAAGGGCCTTCTTCTGGTCAGCGCTCAGGCCAAGGCCTCCGTGCTGGCGTTCGATGTAGCGGTAGTCCCCGACCAAGCGGTCAATGTTCCTCACGATCTCGGCGTCTTCCACGATAGATTTCTACCCAGGCAATGGTCCAGGGCCCGGGAGGGCGAGCGGCGCCGCCGGCAACGTAGCGCGGTCAAATGAGAAAAGCGCGGTACTTTGGAGAGCCGGCGGGTAGAACATTGTCGCGCCACGGTGTGGCGTCGGCCACAAACCGGCCGAATAGGGAACAACCGTCCAACCTGGGGCGTTACCTTCGTTACGATGAATGATTTCGTGCGCCGCACTGCCACCCGGGGCGCCATGGGCGCCGGTCCGGATCTGCTCGGCCTCTACCTCGACGAGGCCGGGAGCTTCCCCCTGCTCACCAAGGCCGACGAGATGCACCTGGGCCAGGTCATCCAGGCTTCCCAGGCCGCCCGAGAAGAGCTGGGCTCCACACCTGAGCTGACCACGCGCCGCAAGCGGGAGCTGCGCCGGGCAATTTCCGCCGGGGACGAGGCCACCACCCAGTTCATCAACTCCAACCTGCGCCTAGTGGTATCGGTAGCCCGCAAGTACCAGTGGTCGGGCCTGCCCCTTTCCGACCTGATCCAGGAGGGCAACCTCGGCCTGATCCACGCGGTAGAGAAGTTCGACTGGCGCAAGGGCTTCAAGTTCTCGACCTATGCCACCTGGTGGATACGCCAGTCCATCGGTCGCGCCATCGAGAACACCGCCCATACCGTGCGCATCCCGGCCCACGTCGGCGACGAGATCCGCCGCGCCCGGCGCGTCCAGGGCGAGCTCGAGGCCAAGAACGGCCGGCCACCCACCCTGGCCGAGCTGGCCGAAGCGCTGGAGATCGAGGAGAGCGTCCTTGCCGAGTTGCTCCACTACGACAGCGACCCGGTCAGCCTGGATGCCTCCGTGGGTGAGGACGGAGACACCAGCCTCGGTGACCTGGTCGTCAACCACTCGGCCCAGTCGCCGTTCGAGACGGTCGCCCAGGCGCTGCTGAGCGGCCACATCGCCGAGTTCCTGGCCCGCCTGTCCGAGGACGAGCGCCGGGTGCTCTCGTTGCGCTACGGGCTGGACCGGGGCGAGCCCCGCACCCAGGGGGAGGTCGGCGAACTGCTCGACCTCACGGCCGAGCGGGTGCGGCGCATCGAGCGGGACGCGCTTACCAAGCTGCGCCGGGCACTGGCGGGCAGCGATGCCCGCGACCTGCTCGCCAGCTGAGACGGGCTCGGGAGCCGCGCCCTCCGAGTGGCCTAACCCGCCCTACCGAGTTGCCCCCGGAGGGGCGGCCCAGCATCAACGCCCAGCGTCAGCGCTGCCGGCGGGAAGTGCCGGCGGTAGCGTTGCCATAGTGAGCTCTGTCCGGGTACGTATGGCGCCGTCGCCGACCGGTTACTTCCACGTCGGCAGCGCTCGTACCGCGCTGTTCAACTGGCTGTTCGCCCGCCAACTGGGCGGCACGTTCGTCCTCCGGGTGGAGGACACCGACGCCCTGCGGGGCCGGGCCGAACACGTCGAGGGCATCCAGCGGGCCCTGCGCTGGCTGGGCCTCGACTGGGACGAAGGGCCGTACTTCCAATCCCAACGGGGAGCTTTGTACGAGGCGGCTCTGGCCCAGCTGTGGGCCAACAGCCGCCTCTACGCCTGCGATTGCACAGCCGAAGCGGTCGCCGCCCGCAACAAGGCGGCGGGGCGCCCACCCGGTTACGACGGGTACTGCCGCGACCGGGGCCTCGAGCCGGCGCTGGGACGCCTGTTACGTTTCCGCACGCCCGACACGGGAGCTACTTCATGGGTGGACGTCGTAAGGGGCGAGGTCGTCTGGGAGAACTCGGCCATAGAGGACTTCAGCGTCCGCAAGTCCAACGGGCAGCCGCTGTTCATACTCGCCAACGTCGTCGACGACGCCGACATGACCATAAGCCACGTGGTCCGGGGCGAAGACCATGTCTCGAACACGGCCAAGCACCTGCTGCTCTGGGAGGCGCTCGGCTTCAGCGCCCCGCCGGTGTTCGCCCACCTGCCGCTGCTTGTCAACGCGTCCCGCCAGAAGCTGTCCAAGCGCCGGGACAAGGTCGCGCTGGAGGACTACCGCGACGAGGGTTACCTGCCCGAGGCCATGGTCAACTACCTCGCCCTGCTCGGGTGGTCGCCGGGAGGCGACCGGGAGATCCTGGCCCGCCAGGAACTGGTGGAGGAGTTCCGCCTCGAAGAGGTGAAATCGTCCCCGGCGTTCTTCGACGAGCGGAAGCTGGCGGACGTGAACGCCATCTACCTTCGCTCTCTGCCTGCCAGCGAGCTCGCCGAGCGGGCCGAGGAATGGCTCCGCTCCCGTTGGGCCCCCATCGTCACCCTGGTGCAGGAGCGTGCCCGGACCCTGGCCGAGGTGTACGCCATGGTGGACTTCCTCTGGTTGCCCGAGGTCCGTGTAGACGAGGCCGAGTGGGCGAAACTGCGCCGGCAGCAACCGGCGTTCGTGGCCCTGTTGGAAGCCGCCAACGCCGGTTACCAGGATTGCGAGTGGGAAGCAGCCGCCCTCAGGGAGGCGACAGTGGAGGCAGGGAACAAAGCCGGGGTGGGCAGGCTCGGCAAGGCCCAGGCGCCGGTACGGCTCGCGGTCACGGGCCGCACGGTGGGCCCTCCCCTGTTCGAGTCGCTGGTGCTGCTCGGTCGCCGGCGAACCCTGGACCGCCTGGGCGCCGCCCGCGAGCGGGCTGCCCGCGAGGACGCCGGTGAGTAGCGGGGCCGGCGGCGGCCGGCGGGGCCGGCGGGAGACCGACCGCGCCGCGGCCACTGACAGGGCTGGTAGGCGGCTCGGAGCCCCCGCCGGCGCTTCCACCCGCTAACATGTGCCTCTGCCCGTTCGGGGGTGGTGTAATCGGCAACACTACAGGTTCTGGCCCTGTCATTGGGGGTTCGAGTCCTCCCCCCCGAGCCACCCCTTACAGACAAAACCCCAGGTCACTGGCCTGGGGCTTCTGTTTGATATACCATGTGGTGCAGCCCATGGTCACAAGTTGGTCAGGGTCGTGTGAGCCCCCACGAGCATGGGGGCTCACACGAGCTTCTGTCGATCAGGGATATTGCCGAGGCCCTCGGACTCGATCCATTGGACTCGTCACTGAGCTAGACCAGCTCTGCGCGTCCGGGTACATCGCCGGGGTGGTTCGCAAGTCGCTGACGGGTGGTGACCCGCGCCCTTGGTTCTTGGAGCGCAGTGTGCTCGACGAGCGCGGCCTTCGAGTCGTCGGGGGCCCAGCGAGTGGAGCCTGCTTCCCGCCGGCTTCGGGAACGACTTCTTTGCGGGGAATCCATGGGTCCCGACCCTCCCGACGTTGACGCTACTGCATGAGCGCGGCGTCGACCCGGCCGCCGAGCAGGTTCGCAAGATTATCGCGCTGGTGCGCGACAACTGCCGGTAAGGCCACGCCGGACAGCCGTTCTTCGCCAGCGAGGTGGAACCATGCAACAACCTGCGCACGGTCGCGCTCGGTGTCATCAGCATGTTGGCGACGGCGTGGCAGGCCACCGAGACGGCCATCGCCGAACTGGAAGCCGAGACGGCCTATCCGCTCGGCCGAGTCGTCGCCGACCTGGGACTGCCCTGTAGCGGCGGAGCTTCCAGGACCGCCTCACCGAGAAGATGGCCCGGGACCTGGATTTGGCTCCCCATCGTTGACCGGGCCGGCGCTGCTGCCAGACCAGTGCGGTCCAGGCCACTGGCTGAGGTGGTGTTACAGGCCCAGGCTTTGGCGGTGCCTGGTCGACGGCCCGATGGCACAGCTCGCTCGGTAGATCTGCGAGCTCCGGGACCTTGGAGAAGCCAATGGCCCACCGGCGCATGCAGTGCCCGCCGCGTCGGGGGGTGGGCCGCAGGGTCAGGTGCCCTTGCGGACGAGGTGCAACAACACGTCAATGGTGCCGGTGCTGCCCACGCGGGTGACGGCGAAGCTCGGGTTGGGGATGCCCCAGCGGCCAAAGCGGATGGTGAGGGCACCGTTGGCGTCTATGCCGTTGCCATAGCGCTCAACCCTGAGCGGGAACTCCACGGCCCGCGAGCGCCCCCGGAGAGTGAGCTCGCCGAGCGCGTGAAGGTTGACGACACGGCGCAGCCTCGGCACCTTGCCGAGGTTGATGGCCTTGGTCAAAGTGAAGTAACCCCTAGGGTAACTGTCGGTGTCCATGATCCCGCCGGAAAACTGCGAGTCGCGGCCGGCCGTTCCGCTGCGGACCGATGCCATGTCGACGCTGAACCGTGCCGACGTGACCGTAGCGCCCTCGATCCTCAAGCTCCCATGCACCTGCGACGTCGTCCCGACCGCGACGTGGTGCTGGCCGAACAGGATCTCCGTCACCCGGTACTGGACCTCCGAGGGCGCCGCCACGGCCCAGGTGCCGTTGACGGGGCCGACGGTCCCGCCCGGGCCGACGGGTAGGGCCAAGTGCTTGGGCGTCGGCCCCTCGGCACGGAAGAAGATGGCCGGGCCTGCCAGCACTACGAACGCCAGTACGGCTAGCCCGGCACACAGCACTATGACGAGGCGGTTGCGCCGCTTCTTTTTTTCCCTGTCCCAGCGCTCCGGTTCGAACGTGTCGGGCCAGCGTGACGCGGCCTCGTCAATGTCCATGTCGTTCATC
>JBOGGK010000256.1:0-4059 GCA_050744045.1 Acidimicrobiales bacterium
GTCTCGTAGCGGTGGTGGCCGTCGGCCACGAGCAGCGGGCCGGCGCCGACGACTCCTGCTACTGCACGGTGGACGGCGGGGTCGGTGATGCACCACAGCTCGTGCTTGTTCCCGTCGTCGTCGGTCACCTCGGATGTAGGCGGTGCCGCCCTCGTGGCCCCGGGCCGGGCCCCGGGTTCTGCCCCAACGTCCGCCCCAGTCGCTTCCCCGCTGTCCTTTCCGCTCCCTTCCCCGCTATCGGCTCCAGCGCCGTCCCCGACGCCCTCCCCGACATGCCCTTCAGCGCCCGCCGAGGCCGGCGTTAAGGCGCTTGCCAAGCCGGGCTCGACACACAGGCACCAGATGGGCGAGGTGTTGGCGTGAGTGGCCCGGAGGAGCTCGAGCCGGTCGGTCTTGGCCTTGGGCGTCGTCTGTTCGTGGGGAAGTATTCCCTGTCCTGGCCCCTCCAAGCCAAGGGCGCCGATCACCCCGAGGGTCTGCCTCACCCGGCCGTCGGGCGCGGTGTAGCTCATCCGGTAACCGTAAAGGGCAGGGGCGGGGTCGCGCCGGAGCGCACCAGTCGACTTCCATTCCGAAAGCAGCCGAGCCGCCTCCCCGTAGTGGCCCGCCGGGAGCTCGACACGGACGAAGTTGTACGGGCTGCGGGCCAACAGCTCCAGGCGCTGCTCCTCGGTGATGACGTCGTAGGGCGGGCAGACGAAGTTGCCGAGAGGCCCCACCACTACCGGAGCGGGGCGGAGGCCGGCGAAGGGTCGCAGCTCCGGCATAGCTCAGTCGACTATAGGGGAGGCTCTCGGCGACCGACGACCGGTCGACCGGCGACAGGCGACCGGCGACAGGCCCCCGGCGACCGGCGATCTCGTGGCTGCCCGTGGGCCCCGTACGCTAGTTGGCGTGTGCGAACGAGGGACGCCAGGCGGGTGCCTGGCCCGCAGGCCGGGCGGTGCGTGGCGACGGTCATCGGGTCGGCCGTGGAGCTGAGACGCGTCCAGTTTGGCCGCGACGCCGAGGGCCGGGACGCCGAGGGCCCGGCAGCCGAGGGCCCAGCCGCCGCGAGCCGAGACGCCGAGGTCCCAGACCGCCCAACGTGGCCGGCGGCGGCGGAGCACGAGCGACCTTCGTGGTACTGGTGGCCCAGAGACGACGGGCGCGGCCTTCCGCAGCCGGCCCTCCCGGCGCCGGCCAAGGGGGGCCCGGGTTGGGGGGCACTCCCGCCACCGGGGGGGGCCGCCGGCAGCCAAGGTGCCCGGGCAGGCACGCGCCCCGGCAGGGTACCTGGGAGCAGGGCCAAGCGAGCCTGGCAGCGGGTGGCTGGGATCCTCGTTGCCGTCGTTGCGTTTGCCGCTAAATTCGGGCCTCTCCTGCTCAAGGTCAAGTACCTGGGGCTCGTCGTTTCGATGTTGCTGTCGGTGGTCGCCTACTCCATCTTTTTCGGTTGGACCTTCGCCGTCGGCTTCGTCGGGTTGATCCTGGTGCACGAGATGGGCCACGTCATTGAGCTTCGCCGCCAAGGGGTGAGGGCTTCGTTGCCGATGTTCATCCCGTTCCTCGGGGCATTCGTGAACATGCGGGAGATGCCCCGCAGTGCCTTCCACGAGGGGCTTTCGGGGCTCGCTGGCCCCTTGTTCGGTACGGCCGCTTCGGTGGTGGTGGCCTTCTGGGGTCACGCCACTGGTTCTACTTTCCTCCTGCAACTGGCGGCCGTCGGGTTCCTCATCAACCTGTTCAACCTCATGCCGGTGCTCCCTCTCGACGGCGGGCGGGCGGCGGCCGCACTGCACCCGGCGCTCTGGTTCGTCGGCCTGCTCGGCCTGGTCGTGTTCGCTTTTTTCGTGCACAGCCCGGTGGTCCTCATCATCCTCGTACTGGGCGGCATCGAACTGTGGCGGCGTTGGAGCCAGCGCAACAGCCCGGCATCTGTCGCCTACCACGCGCTGAGCCGCCAGCAGCGCCTGGCCATCGCTTCGCTCTACGTCTTCGTGGTGGCGGGCACGTTGCTCGGGTTCCAGCTGACCTACGTCGCCCGTAGCCTCTAGCCCCCGGTGACCTGGGCGCTGGACCTCGACGGCGTCGTCTGGCTGGCGGGCAGGGGTATCCCAGGCTCGGCAGACGCCGTGTCAGAGCTTCGCCGAGCCGGGGAAAGGGTCGTCTTCCTTACCAACAATTCTGGGCCCCGGGTGGCTGAGCACGTGGCGGCGCTCCAAGCGGTGGGGATCGACTGCAGCCCCACCGACCTGGCCACTTCAGCGCAGGCGGTGGCGTCGATGGTGGCGCGCGGCACGCGGGTGGCCGTCGTGGGGGACAAGGGCATCTACGAGGCGCTCGAAGCCGTCGGGGCCGTGGTGGTGGCCGCCGACGACGAGCCCGGGGCGGTGGTCGTCGGGCGCAGTGCCCACCTGGACTACCGGGCCTTGGCAGAGGCATCCGCCGCCGTGAGGGAGGGTGCCCGGTTCTTGGCCACCAACACGGACGCCACTTTCCCGGCCCGCGCCCCCGGTAGCGAGAGGACGACCGAGGCCCGTTCTGGGGCCGGTCCTGGGGCTGCCGGCGGGGGCGCTGACCCGGATGGCGACCTCGGTGCCCGCGGTTGGGCCCCCGATGACGGGCTCTTGCCGGGCGCGGGCGCGGTCGTCGCCTTCGTTGCTACGGCCTGCGGGCGCCAGCCGGAAGTGGCCGGGAAGCCTCACCAGGCGATGGCTGCCCTTGTCCGCTCTCGCTTCGGGCCGCTCAGCGTCGTGGTCGGGGACAGGCCCGAGACCGATGGGCTGTTCGCCAAGCTGGTGGGCGCCCGTTTCGCCCTGGTGCTGTCCGGTGTGACCAACGCGTCGGAGCTGCCCGTGGTGCCCAGCCCTGACCTTGTGGGCCGGGACCTGGGCTCGCTGGTCCACAAGCACCTGGGCTCACCGTGACGAACCAGCTACCCTAAGCGGCATCGCCGTGGCGGGGCGCCCTCCTGGGGTGCCCTGAAAGTTGTAACGTCGCGTCTGGTAATGGACCGCCAACGAACGAAGATATAGCTTCTTGTAGCCAGTGAGGTCGTACGGCTCTCTGATAGCCCTGTGGAGGCGAGATGGCAACGGTAACCCTGGATAAGGTCAACAAGGTCTACCCAAACGGCCTGCCCGCGGTAACTGACCTGGACTTGGAGGTAGCCGAAGGCGAGCTGATGGTCCTTGTGGGGCCGTCGGGTTCAGGCAAGACCACCGCGCTCAGGATGGTAGCCGGCCTCGAGGAGATCACCTCGGGCACCTTGAGCATGGGCGGCCGGGTGGTAAACGACCTGCCTCCCAAGGACCGCAACGTGGCCATGGTGTTCCAGAGCTATGCCCTGTACCCCCACATGACGGTGGCCGAGAACATCGGTTTCTCGTTGAAGTTGCGCCGGGTGCCTAAAAACGAGATCAAGACCAAGGTGAATGACGCGGCTCATCTCCTCGGCCTGAGCGACTACCTCAACAGCAAGCCAGCCCAGCTGTCCGGCGGCCAGCGCCAGAGGGTGGCGATGGGCCGGGCGATCGTCCGCGAGCCCTCCGTGTTCTTGATGGACGAGCCGCTGTCAAACCTGGACGCCAAGATGCGTGTCCAGATGCGGGCCGAGATCTCCCGTATCCAACGCCGGGTGGGGGTGGCCACCTTCTACGTGACCCACGACCAGGTCGAGGCCATGACGATGGGGGACCGGGTAGCGGTGCTCCACAAGGGCCGTCTCCAGCAGTGCGGTACTCCCCAGGAGCTCTACGAGCGGCCGGACAACGTCTTTGTCGCCGCGTTCATAGGTTCGCCTGCCATGAACCTGTACGAGGCGGTGCTTTCCGGGGGCGTCGACGAGGTGAAGGTCGGCCCGCAGCGGCTGTCGCTGCCCCGCTCGATCGTCCAGCAACGCCCCGGCCTGCGCGGCTACGGCGACCGCAAGGTGGTAGTTGGCCTGCGCCCCGAGGATCTGGCCGATGCCGCTCTCGGAGGCTCGGCCAACGGGGCGAACACCCTGGTGGCTGATGTCGAACTGGTGGAGGCGCTCGGCAACGAGCTTCAAATCCACTTCCTGGTCGAGGCCATCAC
>JBOGGK010000257.1:0-8564 GCA_050744045.1 Acidimicrobiales bacterium
GCCTTGGCCTCTGAGGACGGCTACGTGCCTGCTCATGCCCTCCGGGGAGCCGCCCGCCGGGCAGTTGGCCGCCGGCCGGCGCCGGTGGCTGCCGGCGAGAGCTACGGCGACTTCGACAGGTACGCCAGCTTGGCGCTGGCGAGCGCGCGCTGACCTCATACTGACGCCGAAGGCCGCCCGCGCGGTCAGTGGGGGCTTACCCGGGCCCTAGGCCGCCTCCGAAGGGGCCCGGGAAAGGTAGCAAACTGGATGAGATGGCCCTGACCGCCGCCCACGCCCCCGTCCCTGCGGGCGGGTTGCGCCAACCGTTGCTGAGGGCCCAGGCGGTGGCGGTCAGCTACGGCCAGCTGCAGGTCTTGCGCGGGGTGGACTTCGACGTCTGGGAGGGCGAACTGGTCGCCCTGACCGGTGAGAACGGCGCCGGCAAGTCAACGCTCGTACGCTGCATCGCTGGCGACATATTGCCCGCTTTCGGCGACATCGTGGTAGGTGGCACGAAGATACGCTCGAGCGCCGCCGCGGCCAATGGCGGGGTCGCCGTCGTGTGGCAGGACGCCGCCCTGTGCGACAACCTCGACGTCGCCGGCAACCTGTTCCTCGGCCACGAGCGGGGACGCTGGTTCCTCTCCGAGCCCAAGTCCCGGCTCGCCGCCAACGCGTTGCTCGACTCCTACGGGATCCGGGTGGGCAATGTGCACTCCGTAGGTGCCCTGTCGAGTGGCCAGCGCCAGCTGATCGCCGTCGCCCGCGCCATGCACCTCACCCCCCGGCTGCTCGTCCTCGATGAGCCGACCGCCTCGCTCGGGGTGCACGAGACCCGCCAGGTGGAAGAGCTGATAAAGAAGTTGAAAGCGGGCGGCACCACGATCCTGCTCGTCTCCCACGACATCCACCAGGTGTTCCACCTCGCCGACCGCATCCTCGTCCTGCACCGTGGCCGGGTGGCCGCCGACCTGGTGCCTTCGGAGACCCACCCCGAGGACGTGGTCGCCATCATGTCGGGCCATGCCCCTGACGCCACCGCCCGGCGCCAGCTGGCCCGCCTGCAGAGCCTCGTCGACCAGCTCGCCTCGGCAGAACCGAGCTCCAGCCTTCCTCTCATCAACTCCGCCCTGGCCTCCGCGCTCAGCCTCGAGAGGCTGTGCATCCACCTGATCGAGGACCGTTCGCTCCGCCTGGTGGCGGCCGACGGCCTCCCCCCGGCGTTCCTCGAGGGCTGGGCCGAGCTGCCCGTGGGAAGGCGGGGCGGTCCCATGGGCTGGGCAGCCGAGACTGGTCGTATCGAAGTCGACGAGGACATCGAGAAAAGCCCGTCGTGGTCCCGCTTCTCCGCCCTCGGGCGGGCCGCCGGCATCCGCAGCTCGTGGGCCGTGCCCCTGATCGGGGCCGACGGCCTGATCGGGGTGATAACCGGCTGCCAGCCCTTCGTGGGCCCGCCCCGGCGCGACCAGATGGACCTCGTCTCGCTCTACGCCGGGTATGCCGCCGGTGCCATCGAGCGGGACAGGCTCTTCGCCGAGGTGACGGCCCGGAACCGGGTGCTGGAGACGATCCGCGAAGTGCTCGAGACCCTGGCCGGTCCCAACCCCGTCCCGGCAAGCCTCCTCCAAGCACTCCAGTCCTTGCAGCGGGGCCTGCGGGCGGCAGAGGTCGAGCTGTGGTCGGAGGTGCCGGGACGGCTCCCGCGCTGCACGGTTTTCGTCGACGCCGACAACCAGGCTCACCAGGAGCCCTCTCGCCGGGACGGGTCCGATGCGCTGATAGCGCTTTCGGCGCCGGCCCCACCGGGAGCGGCGCGCCGGGCCGAGCCGGGCCGAGGCCGCCAGGCGGTGGCTACGACGTTCGAAACGCCCGGCGGCCGCTGCGCCCTGCTTGCCCGGTGGTTGACCGGAGAGCAGCCCGAGTACGCCTTTGCCCTGCTCGCCGACGCCGCCCACTCCGTGCGCCTCGCCCTCGAGCGCCAGGAGTCCGAACAGGCCCACCAGCAAGCGGCAGCGCTACGCCGGTCGCACCAGCTGCAAAGGGACTTCCTCTCCCGGCTGAGCCATGAGCTGCGCACCCCGCTCACGGCTATACGCGGTTATGCGAGCAGCCTGCTGGCGCCCGACGTCACCTGGGACGAGGACTCCACTTCCCGGTTCCTCGGGCGCATCGCCAGCGAGTCGGCCCGCCTCGGCCGCCTCGTCGGCGACCTGCTCGACTTTTCTGCTATCGAGTCCGGCCTGTTGCGGCTCCAACCCGACTGGTGCGACCTCGCCCTCGTGATCGAAGCGGCCGTGTCCTGCCTGCCCCCGGAGCGGGCCGCGGCGATAACGGTCGACTGCTCGGCGGTAGCGGGCCCCGTGTGGGCCGACCACGACCGCTTGGAGCAGGTCTTCGTCAACCTGCTCGACAACGCCGTGCGCCACAACCGGGCCGATGTCCACGTCGAGGTCAGGGTTTCCCCAGACGGCGACGACGCCGTGGCCATCGTGGTGGCCGACGACGGCCAGGGCCTCCCAGCCGAGCTCGAGGCCGAACTGCGCGAGCGCGGCGGCCATGGCGCGGCCAACGGGGCGGGAGGGGCGGGGGCGAGGCTCGGCCTGTCCATTGCCCGCGCGATAGTGGCTGCCCACAGCGGCCGCATGGAGCTCGAAGAGGCCGGGGCGGGGACGCGCTTTCGCATCGTGCTGCCCGTCGAAGCAGCGGGGGAGGCGGCGTCGTGACCGTTATGGCGCAACGGCGCACCAAGGCCCTCCTCGTCGAGGACGACCCCAACATCGTCGACCTCATCCGGAGCAACCTGGCAGTGAGGGGCTACGACACTTGCATCTGCACGGACGGGTCCCGGGCGCTGCAGCTGCTCGAGACCGAGTCGCCCGATATCGTCCTGCTCGACTTGATGCTCCCAGGCGCCGACGGCTTCGAGCTGTGCCGTTCGATGCGTGAACGTTCGCCGGTGGGCATCATCGTCGTGTCGGCCCGGGGGGGCCAGCACGACAAGGTGGCGGCCCTCAACTTCGGCGCCGACGACTACATGACCAAACCGTTCGGCATCGAGGAGCTGCTCGCCCGGATAACCGCCACCCTGCGCCGGACCCGTCCCGCCGAAGCGGTGGAGACCGCGCCGCTCAAGGTCGAGCTCGGCGACCTGGTGGTCGACCTGGAGATGCGCCTGGTCACCAAGGGCGGCGAGGTGGTCCACCTCACGCCTACCGAGTTCGCCCTGCTCCGGGAGCTGGCTGTGAACCGGGGCAAGCTCCTCACCCACGCCCAGCTCCTGCGGCGGGTGTGGGGCCCGGGCTACGCCACCGAGACCGAGTACGTGCGGGTGTACGTCCGCCGTCTGCGGGCCAAGTTGGAAAACGGCGACGGGCCGCCCGTGATCATGACCCAGCCCCGGGCCGGCTACCGCTTTGCCCCCGGCTGAGGAGGCCGGGCCGGCGGCGTGCCAAAGCCTTCACATTTTTTTAATATCCGGGACCCGTCGTTCACGGGCTTGTTCACAACCGGGGACGTACTGTCGCGTCGTCGGAGCCACCTAAAACGCTCCGGCTGCCGTGCCGGCCGCCCGCACGTCCCTGGACGTGCGGTGTTGCTCCCCGGGTGCCCTCATGCGCCTGCGGGCTCGTCTTGGCGCAGGCGAACATTCGGTACTCACTCCGCCTCCTGGAGGCAATGCAAAGGGGAATGAATGAAAATTTCGACTAAGGCAAGGACGCTGGGTTCGGCGTCGGTGGCCCTTACCGCTCTCATCGCGACCATGGCTGGCCAAGTCTCCACCGCTTCGTCGGCGTCGGCGGCTACCGTCTCGGCTAGCACCTTCAACCGCAATTTCACCACCATGGCCCTGCTCAAGTCGGTAACGGCCAAAGGCTCGGGCGGCGTCGGCGCCATCCTCCCCGACACGGTCACTTCGACCCGGTACGTCGAGTTCGACGCTCCTTACCTGACCGAGGCGATGAAGAAGGCCGGCCTTTCCGGGTCCGAGGTCCAAGTGGTCAACGCCCACGGCAGCGACGCCACGGAGTACTCCGATGCCCAGGCCGACGTAACCAAGGGCGACAAAGTCATAATCATGGACCCCCTCGACTCGGGTGTGGGCAAGAGGATCGAGTCCTACGCCAACGCCCACGGCGTCAAGGTGATCGACTACGACCGCCTGACCCTGGGCGGCACCCGCAGCTACTACGACAGCTTCAACAACGTCCACGTCGGCAACCTGCTCGGCAAGGGCCTGGTCAGTTGCATCTCGGCCTGGCACGTGTCCAAGCCGGTCGTGCTGGTCATGCACGGCGCCGACACCGACAACAACGCCACTTTGTTCGCCGATGGCTATGACAAAGTACTGGCTCCCCACTTCGCCTCCCACAAGTGGACGCTCGTAGGCAAGCTCCAGCCCAACGAGGTGCCCGCCGGCACCTGGACTCCGACCGTCGCCCTCACCGAGTTCCAGCAGGAGTTCACCGCTCACAGCAACATCAACGCCGTGCTCATGCCCAACGACGAGAACGGCGCCCCCATCATCCAGTTCCTGAAGCGCGAGGGGATCAAGCCCCACACCTTCCCGGTGACCGGACAGGACGCCACCCTCACCGGCCTCGGCAACGTCCTGACCGGCTACCAGTGCGGTACGGTGTACAAGCCGATCTACCTGGAGGCCCAAGCCGCGGTGGCCCTGGCGGTCTACCTGCGGGCGGGCATGACCCCGCCGGCCGCCCTCGTCAACGGCAAGACCGCGGACACGACGGAGCACAAGCAGGTGGCTTCGGTGCTCTTGACACCCGAGTGGGTGACCCCTAAGAACATGAACAAGACCGTGATCGCCGACCACTTCGTGCCGGCCAAGCAACTCTGCCACGCTCCGTACGCGAACGCAGCCGCTTGCAAGGCGGCCGGGATCAAGCCGTAGCTTCGGGCAGGTCCTGCCACGGGGGCGCCTCGGCCGGAGGTGTCTTGGGCCCGAGGTGCTCCCGAGCGGCAGGGCAGTTAGCCCGGGCTGAGGCGCGCCCGCCACCGGGGATTGCGACGGGGCTCCGGTCACCCGTTGCGGCCGGGGACCGCTCAGGCCAAGATTGGTGGCGTCTGCCCTGGATGGGGCGAGGCGCCGGAAGGGAGGGCTTCCAGCGATGCCTGGAGCTTTGCTCGAGCGGGGCCAACCGCTGCTCGAGCTGCGAGGTATAGAAAAGAGCTTCGGGCCGGTAAGGGCGCTGAGCGGAGTCGACCTGAGTGCCCCCGCGGGACTGGTGACGGCGCTCTGCGGGGACAACGGCGCCGGCAAGAGCGTCACCATCAAGATCATCTCGGGCATACACACGCCCGACGGGGGCCAGATCTGCTGGCGGGGGCGCCCCGTCTCGATACATAGCCCCAAGGACTCGGCCGCCCTGGGTATCGCCACGGTCTACCAGGACCTCGCCCTTTGCGACAACCTCGACATCGTCCAGAACATGTTCCTCGGGCGGGAGCGGACCAAGTACACAGTCCTGGACGAGGGCCCGATGGAAGGTGCCGCTCGGCGTACGCTGGCTGACCTCCAGGTGACCACGGTCCGTTCGATCCGCCAGCCCGTCGGGTCCTTGTCAGGAGGTCAGCGACAGTCTGTGGCGGTGGCCCGCGCCGTGTTGTGGAACTCCCAGCTCATGATCCTGGACGAACCCACAGCGGCGCTCGGCGTGGCGCAGACGAGCATGGTCCTGCGGCTCGTCCGGCGCCTGGCGGAGCAGGGCTACGGGGTGCTGCTCGTGTCCCACAACCTGAACGACGTCTTCGAGGTGGCGGACCGGATCGCGGTGCTCCGCCTTGGCCGCCTGGTGTCCGAGGGACCAGCGTCGGACTACGACCGCCAGAGCGTGGTCGAGCTGATGACGACAGGGACGCGCTCCAGCGCCTGGCGTGGTGGGCAACTCTCGGCGACAGCGAGCCGTAACGGCCCTGAGGAGAGCTGAACCATGTCCGTGAGCCCACCTTCCCCAGGGGATAACGATCCAGGTGTTGGCACCAGCCTGGCCACCGCGTCTCCTCTTGTGGCGGAGGAAGCCGCCCAGGATGAGCTCAGCTCGCAAGCGGCTGCCCTCACCTCAGAGGTGGTGGCGAACACCCTTGGCGAGTACCTTGGCGCGTGGTGGAGGCGGGTGCGCTCAGGGGAGAGCGGGGTCCTGCCGGTCCTCGGCGGCCTCATCGCCATAATCGTCATTTTCCAGGTACAGAATTCCCTGTTCCTTTCGGGCACCAACATTGTCAACCTGCTCCAACAGGGCGTCGTCATCGTGCTATTCGGCATGGCCGAGGTCTTCGTCCTTCTCCTAGGCGAGATCGACCTGTCCGTGGTGTACGAGGCAGGGATCGGTGCCGGAGTAATGGCCGCTCTGGTTGCCCCCCCGGTCAACCTCCCCTGGGAAGTGGCTATCCTGGGCGGTCTCGGCGCGACAACCATGGCAGGGGTGATCCAGGGAATCCTCATCACCCGTCTCGGCCTCCCGTCGTTCATCGTTACCCTCGGCGGTTTCATCGGCTTTGAAGGCTTGATGCTTTGGATGTTCGATCACCTGAGCATTGCTGTCGGTGGCGTGATCGAAATCTCCAATAACATCATGCTCGACCTGGTGGGTGGGTCGCTCAGCCCTCTCGCCAGTTGGGTCGTGATGGCCGCCTTGGTGGTGGTCTTTGGTGCTTACATGATCGTGCGGGACGAGCGGCGCCGGGCCAGCGGTCTCGTGGTACCACCCAGAGGCTTGACCGCGATCAAGATCGGTTTGACTGCCGTTGCCGGGATTGTACTGGTGCTGGTCTGCAACGTCAACCGGGGCAGGGGCGGGGGCAAGGTCGAAGGGGTGCCTTGGGCCATCCTGATCGTCCTCGTCATACTGTCCCTGGTCACGTTTTTGCTCACGCGGACGCGCTTCGGCCGCTACGTGTACGCCATTGGCGGCAACGCCGAAGCAGCGAAGCGCGCTGGCATCAGCCTGAACCGGGTACGGACTATCGCCTTTGCCCTCTGCGGGTTGATGGCTGGGTTGGCCGGGCTGATGTACCTTTCCTTGCTCGGCTCCATCGCGACCAACATAGAACCGGACCTCGTGCTGAACGCGGTGGCTGCCGCTGTGATCGGCGGGACGAGCCTTTTCGGAGGGCGCGGCAAAGCGGTGCACGCGCTACTGGGCGGCATCGTCCTCGCTGCCATCACCAACGGCCTCGGCCTGCTCGGGATGGGGTCGGCAGCCACCTTCATGATCACCGCTCTGGTACTCATCGCCGCCATAACGGTCGACTCGGTAGCCCGGCGGGGACGACGGGCCCGTTGAGACGCAGGCACCGGAGCTCGGCGCTGCGGGGCGCTCCGGTATAGTCTTGAAACCTACGGGGGTGTAGCTCAGCCCGGAAGAGCGCTACGTTCGCATCGTAGAAGTCGTGGGTTCAAGTCCCATCACCTCCACTGTAAAGTCCCTGGTAGCGGCCCTGGTGCGTAATGTTGGTCCATCCTGATTCATGGGCGCCTGATTAAGTCCGTGACTCAACGTGACTCAATTGCACTCGCCCATGACTCAAAGGGCACCGTCGGGTGCCTAGGCGCAGGCGCCTGCGGGCGCCAAACGACGGCGGCTCAATAGACCAGCTGCCGAGCGGTCGTTGGCGTTTCAGGGTGCGCCTGGACGGCCGCCAAGTCACTTACGGCGTCTTCGAGTCGGAGGAGGAGGCCTTCCAGGCACAGGCGCGCTGGCGCCTCGTCCGCCTCCTGCCCGATGACGACCCTCAGCTTTCTGTGGAGGATGCCACCAACGTCGCTGTCGCCGGCACTCGGTGCTCGGCGTGGTTCGAGTTGTGGCAGAATGCCAAGTCGGAGAGGCGCTCGGTGGTCCGTGTCGGGCGGGGACGTGGGGGAGCGGAGTCGACGGCCGCCAGGGACCGGGCTCAATGGGCGAGCTGGTGGGCAGCGCGCATCGGTGACCGCCTGCCGCAAACGGTCACCCGAGCGAACCTCGCCGCTGTCCTGCGGGAGATGGAGGCAGCTGGGCGGGCGCCCAACACGGTGCGAACCCAGTGGGTCATGGTCAGGGCGTTCTTCAACTGGCTGGTGGAGTCGGAGGTCTTACCGTCGAACTGACCTCGATCTACCTCTCGGCCGACGAGTGGGGGAAAGGCTTTGGGCGTGAGCTCCTGACTGAAGCCGACCGGGGTCGACGTATGCCTGGAAGGCCGCGATTTGGCCGACATGGTGGTCGAAATGGCGTCAGACGTTCCCGGAGTCAGCCAACCGGCCTTAGTTGCACCCGGCGAGAGCGACGGCGACCTCTTGAGCGCCTGCGTCGACTTTCCGGGGGCACTGGAGCGAAACGCTTGCGTCCTGCTCAAGCGGGGCAAGACATGGATTGACCGCAGGTTCCTGAATTGGGGCTATAGGACAGCGGCCGACGAAGGCACCGAGGAAGTTTTCGAGCGGCAGCAGCAGCTCGAAGCCCTCGTCTCAATGGGCGAGGGGCCAACCGTCGAGTTCAAGGAGGTGCTGCCACCACCCCAGGCCAAGCCGGCGCAGCTCAAGTTCCTGAACGGTGTTGCCGCCTTCTCCAGCGGCGACGGTGGCACGG
>JBOGGK010000258.1:0-9010 GCA_050744045.1 Acidimicrobiales bacterium
GTCAGGGGCCGCCCGGGACCGGGCCTACGGGAAGGAGCCGGGGGGGTGGGGGAGCCGGCGGGGGAGTGAAATGGTCGATTCCTTGCGATTTCTGCAAGCAATCGACCAAAGCAATGGCGGGCACCGCCAGGTACCGACCAAAGCTCCTGGAAACCTCCTGAGCCACGGCCGTCAAGCCCGCCCGGTCAAGCCCGCCCGGTCAAGCCCGCCCGGTCAAGCCGGCCCGGTCAAGGCCGCCCTGTCAAGCCCGTTGGCCCTGGTGGCGCACCGCCTCAGTGGCGGCGGCGATCGCTTCGGGGTCCCCCAGCCAGCGACCGCCAGCCTCGACGGGCTGGAGCGCCTTGTCGAGCTCGTACACGATGGGCACCCCGGTCGGGATCTCGAGCTTGGCGACCTCGTCCCCCCCCATCTGGTCGAGCTGTTTGATGAGCGCCCTCAGGCTATTGCCGTGGGCCGCGACCAGGACCACCCGTTCGGCCAGGAGCTCGGGGGCGATGGCGTCGTACCAGTAGGGGACCATACGCACGACGACGTCGGCCAGGCACTCGGTGGCCGGCACCACGCCCGGCACGTAGCGGGGGTCCAAAGACACGTCGAAGGGCCCGCCCGGTGCCATGGGTGGGGGCGGGACGTCATAGCTCCGCCGCCACAGCCGGAACTGCTCGTCGCCATAGCGGTCGCGGGTCTCGGCCTTGTCCAGGCCCGTGAGGCCCCCGTAATGGCGCTCGTTGAGCCTCCAATGGCGATGCACCGGCACCCACAGCCTGGACGTCTCCTCTTGCAGGATGTTGAGGGTACGGACCGCCCTGGTCAGCAGCGACGTGTAGGCCACGTCGGGCCGGAGGCCCTCGCCGGCCAGGAGACGCCCCGCCTGGCGCGCCTCTTCTTCGCCCTGCGGGGAAAGGTCGACGTCCCACCAGCCGGTGAAGCGGTTCTCCAGGTTCCAGATGCTCTGGCCGTGGCGAACTAATACGAGAGTGGGCATAGCAGGAGCCTACCCCGGGGTAAGCTCAACTGCCGGTGCCCTGGACACCGAGCCAAGTTTCCTGACACGATCAGACTCAGGTTTGCTATGATGGGACCCAACGAGCTTGCTGGCCGGCTTCGGTACAAGTCGCTCAAAGGATGTAACAAAACCATGGGCAGGCCTTGGAACGGCCCCGCCCCGCTCCCAAGGAGGCGTAAATGGCAAAGGCAGTAGGTATCGACCTCGGTACCACCAACTCCGTAGTCGCTGTGCTCGAAGGCGGCGAGCCGACGGTCATAGCCAACGCGGAGGGCTCTCGCACTACGCCGTCGGTCGTCGGCTTCTCCAAGTCGGGCGAGGTGCTGGTGGGCGAGGTCGCCAAGCGTCAGGCCATCACCAACCCCGACCGCACCGTCCGCTCTGTCAAGCGCCACATGGGCGACAACTCCTGGCACATCGACATCGACGGCAAGGGTTACTCCCCCCAGGAGATCTCGGCCCGGATCCTGCAAAAGCTGAAGAGAGACGCCGAGAGCTACCTCGGCACGACCATCACCCAGGCGGTTATCACGGTGCCGGCCTACTTCGATGACGCCCAGCGCACGGCGACCAAGGAGGCGGGCCAGATCGCCGGCCTCGAGGTGCTCCGCATCATCAACGAGCCCACCGCCGCCGCCCTCGCTTACGGGTTGGACAAGGAGGAGGAGCAGACCATCCTCGTGTTCGACCTCGGCGGCGGGACCTTCGACGTTTCCGTCCTAGAGATAAGCGAGGGGATTTTCCAGGTCAAGTCGACCAGCGGCAACACCCATCTCGGCGGCGACGACTGGGACCAGAGGGTGATCGACTGGCTCGTCAAGACCTTCAAGGACACCGAGGGCGTCGACCTGTCCAACGACAAGATGGCCCTGCAACGGCTGAAGGAAGCGGCCGAGAAGGCCAAGATCGAACTTTCCGCGGTGCAGGAGACCAGTATCAACCTGCCGTTCATAACGGCCACCAACGAGGGGCCCAAGCACCTCGACGTCAAATTGACCAGGGCCAAGTTCCAAGAAATGACGGCCGACCTGGTGGAGGCCTGCCGCGGGCCGTTCGACCAGGCCATCAAGGACGCAGGCCTTTCCAAGGACAAGATCGACCATATCGTCCTCGTCGGTGGGGCCACGCGCATGCCCGCCATCCAGGACCTGGTGCGCAGCCTCACCGGCAAAGACCCCCACAAGGGCGTCAACCCCGACGAGGTCGTAGCCGTCGGTGCCGCCATCCAGGCCGGCGTGCTGAAGGGCGAGGTGAAGGACATCCTCCTGCTGGACGTCACTCCCCTGTCGCTCGGCATCGAGACCAAGGGCGCCGTGATGACCAAGCTGATCGAGCGCAACACGACCATCCCCACCAAGAAGAGCGAAGTGTTCACCACGGCCGAGGACATGCAGCCTTCGGTGCAGGTCCACGTCCTCCAAGGGGAACGGGAGATGGCGATGTACAACAAGACTTTGGGCAAGTTCGAGCTGGTCGACCTGCCGCCTGCCCCGCGGGGCGTCCCCCAGATCGAGGTGACCTTCGACATCGACGCCAACGGCATCGTCCACGTGTCGGCCAAGGACCGCGCTACCGGCAAGGAGCAGTCCATGACGATCACGGGCCAGAGCGCCCTGTCCAAGGACGAGATCGACCGGATGGTCCACGATGCTGAGGCTCACGCTGCCGACGACAGGCGCCGGCGTGAAGAGGCCGAGGTCCGCAACAACGCCGACTCTCTCGTGTACCAGACCGAGAAGATGCTGAAGGACCAAGCCAACTCGTTCAGCGGCGCCGAGAAAGAGCGCGTCGAGTCCGACCTTAAGGTCCTTAAAGACGCCATGTCGGCCAGCGACCTCGAGGCCATCAAGTCGGCCACCGAGCACTTGGCCGTAGGCGTCCAGGAATTGGGCAAGAAGCTGTACGAAACGGCGGCAGCCACTGCGGGGGCCGGGCCCGGCACCGCCAGCGAGCCCAGCAGCTATGCCGGCGACGGGTCAGCGAGCGCCAATGGCGCCAGCGACGAAGAGGTCGTCGACGCAGAGATCGTCGACGAAGGTGGTCAGGCTTCGTGAGCGAAAACGACCAGTACCCCCCGAGAAGGCCGGCAGGGGCCGGGGGCGGGGCGACGCCAGCCGGCCCCGGCCGGCCCGGGGTCCCACCCCCGGCCGTCGACCCCGACCTGGCCGAACTAGACATGCTCGACGCCGAACCGGCCCCAGTCACCGGCGGAGGCCAGGGGCCGGGGGCCGAGGATGTGGCCCCAGCCGAGGACGCGGCCGTGGCCCGCGCCGAACTGCGAGACATCACGGCGGAACTTGGTCGCGAGCGCGACGAGTACCTGGACGCGTTGCGTCGGCTGCAGGCAGAGTTCGACAACTACCGCAAGCGCATCGAACGCAACCAGCGCGAGGTGGTCGAAAACGCCGCCACCGCCCTGGTGAAAAAGCTCTTACCGGTCCTGGACACGGCCGACCTGGCACTGGCCCATGGCAGCGGGGAGGACGTGAAGCAAGTAGCAGGCACCCTTTTCGACATCCTCTCCAAAGAGGGCCTGGAGCGCATAGACCCCGAGGGTCAGCGCTTCAACCCCGAGCACCACGACGCTGTGGCCCACGAGCCGGTGGAGGGCGGGGAAGCGCCCGCGCAGCCCGAGGTGAGCGAAGTCATGCGCGCCGGTTACAGCTGGAGAGGGCGTGCCCTTCGCCCCGCCATGGTGAAAGTGAGGGGCTAAACGTTGGCCGCGCAGCGCGAATGGCTGGAAAAGGACTACTACAAGGTCCTGGGCGTCTCCAAGGCGGCTACGGACAAAGAGATCGCGCGCGCCTACCGCAAACTGGCCAAGCAGTACCACCCGGATGCCAACCCGGGTTCGGAGGAACGGTTCAAGGAGATCTCGGCCGCCTACGACGTGCTCGGGGACCAGGCCAAGCGCAAAGAGTACGACGAGGTCCGCACCTTGAGCGAGAAGGGCTTCGCCGGTAACCCGTTCGCCGGCGCAGGCGCCACCGGAAGCCAGGGAGGTTTTGCCAACTTCCGGGTGGACGACCTCGGGGACCTGCTCGGCAACATATTCGGGCGAGGGCGGCGGGGCCGCCAGGGCGCCGGGGCCGGGGCAGGAACGCCCCAGCGTGGCCAGGACATCGAAGCCGAGCTCCACCTTCCCTTCGCCGACGCGGTGAGGGGCGCGACGGCCGCGGTCAACGTGACCTCGGACATGGCCTGTTCGACCTGTGGAGGCTCGGGGGCCGCCCCGGGCACGGTGCCAAAGGTATGCGTGGTGTGCGGGGGCCGGGGGGTCGTGAGCGAGAACCAAGGGATGTTCTCCTTCAGCCACCCGTGCGTGGCATGCGGGGGCACGGGCATGCAGGTGGAGGTGCCCTGCCCCTCGTGTGGCGGCCGGGGGACCGAGCGGCGCGCCCGCCAGGTGAAGGCGAGGATCCCTGCCGGCGTAGTTGACGGCCAGCGCATCAAGGTGAAGGGCCGGGGCGGGGCGGGCCGCTACGGCGGGCCGGCGGGCGACTTGTTCGTCGTTGTCCACGTCGCCCCTCACCCGGTTTTTGGCCAGAAGGGCAAAGACCTGACCATAAAGGTGCCGATCACTTTTGCCGAAGCGTCCCTCGGGACGACAGTTTCGGTACCCACCCTCAATGGCAGAGCGGTCACCTTGAAGGTCCCGCCCGGCACGCGCTCCGGGCGGATGTTCCGGGTCCCAGGCAAGGGAGTGCCGGCCGCCGGCAAGGCGGGAGACCTCTTGGTCAGCTTTGAAGTCGACGTGCCGTCCAAGCTTTCGGCCGACCAGAAGCGGGCGGTGGAGGCGCTGGCCAAGGCTTCGGCCGCCGAAGGCGCCAAGTTGCGGGAAAAATTGGGAGCACTTAGCGAATGACCGGGACCAATTACGGGGCCAACGGTGCGGCGAGCCGGCCGGTGCCGACAGTCACCACCGAGCCGGCCGTGGTGGCTCACCAGGGCACGCAAAAGGACCGCCACATGGCCGTGTACGTCATCTCCGTGGCGGCCGAGCTGGCCGGGGTCCATCCTCAGACTCTGCGCATCTACGAGCGCCGGGGGCTGCTCGGTCCCGCCCGCACGCTCGGTGGGAGCCGACGCTACAGCGACCAGGACATAGAGCTTTTGCGCCGCATACAGCAGCTCACCGCGACCGGCCTCAACCTTGAAGGCGTCAAGCGGGTGATCGAGCTGGAGGTGGAGGTGGGCCGCCTGCGCAAGGAGGTCGAGCGCGCCCAGGCCGAGACCAGGGCTGCCATCGAGCAGGTGCACCGCCAGTACCGGCGGGATCTGGTGCCGCTCGACATGAGCCCTGTCCGCTGGCTCCCCAAGCGTTGACCCCGCAGGGGCTTTCAAGGTTTTAGCTAGCAAGTTCCTCAGACAGGAGGCGAGCGATGGCGCTCGACGTTAACCGGTGGACACAAAAGGCTCAAGAGGCGTTCAGCGCTGCTGCGGCTGACGCTCGGCACCGCAACAACCCCGAGATCACCCCCGACCACCTGTTGCTGGCCCTCCTCGGCCAGGAGGGCACGGCCGTGCTGCCCGTGCTCTCCCGCGCCGGGGCAGCTCCCCTGGCGCTGCGCAACCGCTCGGAGGAAGCACTGTCCAGGCTGCCTCACAGCTACGGAGGTGACCGCGCCTCTTTGTCGCGCGAGTCGACCGACGTGCTCGAGCACGCCGACCGGGAGCGACAAAAGCTGGGTGACGAGTACCTGTCGGTAGAGCACATCCTCCTGGCGCTGGCCAAAAGGGTGGGTGCTCCCTACGACAAACTGCTCAGCGCACTGAGGGAGGTCCGGGGCAGCCACCGGGTCACCAACCAAAACCCCGAGGAGACGTTCCAGGCCCTGGAAAAGTACGGCAGGGACCTCACCGAGGAAGCCCGGCGGGGCAAGCTCGACCCGGTTATCGGCCGGGACGAGGAGATCCGCCGCGTCATCCAGGTCCTCTCCCGGCGGACCAAGAACAATCCCGTCCTCATTGGCGAGCCCGGCGTCGGCAAGACGGCCATAGTCGAGGGCCTCGCCCGGCGCATCGTGGAGGGCGACATACCTGAAGGCCTGCGGGGCAAGCGCCTCTTGGCCCTCGACCTGGGTTCTATGGTGGCCGGGGCCAAGTACCGGGGAGAGTTCGAGGAACGGTTGAAGGCGGTCCTGAAGGAGATCGCCGATGCCGGCGGCGAGGTCATCACCTTCATCGACGAACTGCACACCATCGTCGGTGCGGGGGCAGCCGAAGGGGCGATGGACGCCGGCAACATGATAAAGCCCATGCTCGCCCGGGGTGAGCTCCGCATGATCGGCGCTACCACCCTCGACGAGTACCGCAAGCACATAGAAAAGGACGCCGCCCTCGAACGGCGTTTCCAGCCCGTGTACGTCGGTCAACCGTCGGTCGAGGACACCATCGCCATCCTGCGGGGCCTGAAAGAGCGCTACGAGGTCCACCACGGCGTACGCATCATGGACTCGGCCCTCGTCGCCGCCGCCGTGCTCTCGGACCGTTACATAAGCGGGCGGTTCCTGCCCGACAAGGCGATCGACCTCGTCGACGAGGCCGCCAGCCGGTTACGCATCGAGATCGACAGCATGCCTACCGAGGTCGACGTCGTCGAGCGCCGGATCCGCCAGCTCGAGATCGAGCGGGTAGCGCTCGCCAAGGAGACCGACGAGGCTTCGCGGGAGCGGCTTGCCAAGCTCGACGAGGAACTGGCCAACCTGCGCGAGTCGGCCGACGCCATGATGGCCCACTGGCAGGCAGAAAAGGACGCCATCACCGCCATCAACAGCCTGAAAGAGGAGCTGGAGGCGTTGCGGGGCGGGGCCGAGCGCTACGAGCGCAGCGGCGAACTGGCCAAGGCGTCGGAGATCCGCTACGGGAAGATCCCCGACCTGTCGCGGCGGGTCGAGGAGGCCACCAAGCGCCTCCAAGAGCTCCAGGCGGGCCAGAAGATGCTGAAGCAGGAGGTGGACGAAGAGGACGTGGCCGAGGTGGTGGCCAAGTGGACCGGGGTGCCCGTCAGCCGCTTGCTCGAAGGTGAAGTGGCCAAGCTCATGCGCATGGAGGATGTCCTCCACCACCGGGTCGTGGGCCAGGACGAGGCGGTAAAGGCCGTGGCCAACGCCATCCGGCGCTCGCGCAGCGGGCTGTCCGACCCCAACCGGCCGATAGGCAGCTTCTTGTTCCTCGGCCCGACGGGCGTGGGCAAGACCGAGCTGGCCCGGGCGGTGGCCGATTTCCTCTTCGACGACGAGCGGGCCATGGTGCGCATCGACATGTCGGAGTACATGGAAAAGCACTCGGTGGCCCGCCTGGTGGGCGCTCCCCCGGGCTACGTCGGCTACGAGGAGGGCGGCCAGCTGACCGAGGCGGTAAGGCGGCGGCCGTATTCGGTAATCCTCCTGGACGAGATCGAGAAGGCGCACGCCGAGGTCTTCGACGTGCTGCTGCAGGTGATGGACGACGGCCGCCTGACCGACGGCCAGGGCCGCACCGTCAGCTTCAAGAACGTCGTCCTGATCATGACCTCGAACATCGCCGGCGGTCGCGCGGGGGCCGAGGGCCACTTCAAGCCCGAGTTCATCAACCGCCTGGACGACATCGTCGAGTTCCAGCCGCTGACGCGCGCACAGCTCTCCGAGATCGTCGAGTTGCAGGTCGCGCAGGTGGTTTCGCGGGTGGCCGAGCGCGGGATCGCGCTGGTGCTCACCGATGAGGCCAAGACGCTGCTCGGCAACCTCGGCTACGACCCCGTCTACGGTGCGCGTCCGCTGAAGCGCGTGATCCAGAAGCGGCTCGTCGATCCGCTGGCGCTGGCGCTGCTGGAGGGCCGCTTCGTCGACGGCGACACGGTCACGGTCGAGGCCGTCGACGGCGAGATCGTGTTCGAGTCTGTGCCGCGGGTGGCCGAGGTCGCGTAGTTGCTGGGTCCTGCCGGCGGCGCGCTTTGCCGCCGACAGGGTTTCCGCCCCTCGCCCCTCGCTGACCCCGATTGGGCGCAGCCAACCAGCTCAAACCGACAAATCGGGCAGACGCCGGCCCAGTTTGTCAATAAGGGTGCGATTCCGGGGACAGGAACGCAAAATCACCCGCAAGCAAGAAGGTTTGTCGGATGAGGCCCCCAGCTGCGGCCCGTGCCATGAGCCGCTCGGTACGCTCCGGCCCGTGACCGAGTCGAACCCCAAGGTCCTGGTGGTCGGCTCCGGCGCGCGTGAGCACGCGATCCTGCACGCACTCGCGCGCTCGGCGCATCGGCCCGAGCTGATCTGCGCGCCCGGTAACGCCGGCATCGCCGCTGTCGCACGCGTGGAGCCGGTCGGCGCCGACGATGCTCCGGGCCTCGTCGAACTCGCCATGCGTGAGCAGGTCGACCTCGTCGTCGTCGGTCCCGAGGCGCCCCTGGTCGCCGGACTTGCCGACGCACTGGCCGAGGCCGGTATTGCCTGCTTCGGTCCCTCGGCCGCGGGCGCCCAGCTCGAGGGCTCGAAGTCCTTCTGCAAGGAGGTGATGGAAGCCGCCGGCGTGCCGACGGCGGGCTATCGCGCGGTCACGACGGTCGAGGACGGCATGGCCGCGATCCGTGAACTCCAGGGCGACCGCTACCCGGCCGTGGTCAAGGCGGACGGGCTCGCGGCCGGCAAGGGCGTGATCATCGCTGCCTCGGAGGAGGAGGCGCGAGAGGCCCTGCTCGAGCTGCTGGTCGAGCACCGCTTCGGCACCGAGCGCGTGGTCGTCGAGGAATTCCTCTCCGGCGCGGAGGTGTCGCTGCTCGCGATCTGCGACGGCACGCGCGCGCTGCCGCTGGCCTCCGCTCAGGACTACAAGCGCATCTTCGACGGCGACGCCGGGCCCAACACCGGTGGCATGGGCTCCTACTCGCCGGTCCCGGCGATCGGCGACGAGCCGGCGCGGGCGCTGGCGGCGAGCGTCCACCAGCCCGTGCTGGACGAGCTGGGCCGGCGCGGCATCGAATTTCACGGGGTGCTGTATGCGGGTCTGATGCTGACCGTCGCCGGG
>JBOGGK010000259.1:0-4586 GCA_050744045.1 Acidimicrobiales bacterium
GGGGAGAGGCCGAAGGTGGCGAGCGCAGCAAGGGGCGTCTTACCTGTCCCTCGTCGCGGAGGCGCAGGGCCTCCGAGCGAGCCGGTCACACCGAGGCGGCATGGCAACGGCGGGCCGCCTTCGGCAAGGCTCTCCTAGCGGCTCCGCACTGGCCTTGCTGCTCCGCACTGGCAAGCTGTCCTCGCCATCGCCTTGCCTCCGTGCCGGCCCATCGGCAAGTGAGCACTCAAGTGCCAAGCGGAGTGGAGGACCGTGGCTCACCTGCGGTTTTAGAGACGCCTCCTTGGAGAGTGAGATCGTCGACGAACGGTAGTGACATTGGGCCCGGTGGCTCGGTGCCTGGTCAAGGTGGCGGAGGCAAAACCTGCAGAAAGGTATTGTAACGACCATTACTGTAACAACTATTACTGTCACTTCAGTTATAATGATCCCGTGCCTGCTGGCAAGGCTTATCACTTCGGTTCTCCCGTCGCCGACCCGTACTTCTGCGACCGAGAGACAGAGACCGGCGCCGTGGCCAGGTGCATGCGTGGCGGGACGCATGTGTTCGTGCTGGGGCCAAGACGGTACGGCAAGAGCTCGGTCGTGCTCAGGGCCGCTGACGCGGTCGCGGCTGAGGGCGGCCTCGTGGCCCGGGCAGACCTGGCGCGCTGCGCCTATTCGCACGACGTAGCCTCCGAAGTCCTCCGAGCTGTCGTGGCCGAGTTGGGCCTGGCGCAGCGCGCGGCGCGGTCGCTGGGGCGCCTCCTCCGCGGCCTCAGGGTCCAGCCGGAGCTGCACCTCGGCGCGGACGGGAGGTTTGATGTCTCCTTCGATGCTGAGCGGGCGGCGCGCTCGTGGCCCGAGATGTTCGACGATGCCGTAACGTTGCTCGCCGACCAGTCTGCCAGGCGGACGGCGGTGCTGGTGGTGGACGAGTTCCAGGCCGTCGCTGGCAAGGGCATGGACCGCCGCTGGCCGGGGTTGTTCAAGTCTGCGGCCGACCGCTTGCAGCACGCGTCGCTCGCGCTGTGCGGCTCCAGGCGCAGGGTCATGGACGACCTCGTCCGCCACCGGACGGCGCCACTGTACGGCATGGGCCAAGTCGTCGCGCTGGGCGAGATCCCGGAGGAGGAGATCGTAGCTTACCTGGTCCGCCGGGCGGCGGCGGTAGGAGGCCAGATGAGCCAGGGCACAGCGCGGCTCGTTTGCGAGCGGGGCGGACCAGTGCCCCACTATGTACAACAGCTGGCCGATGCTGCGTACCGGGCCGCCCCCGGCGGGACCATCGACGCCGAATGCGTAGAGCGTGGCACCGCCGGCTCGGTGGCGCTACAAGAGTCCGACTTCATCGACCTATACGCGAGCCTGGCGCCAGGGCAACGCCGGTTGCTGCAGGTCTTGGCAGCGGAGCCGACGGAGCACCCCTACGCGAGCGAGTTCGTACGGAAGGTCGAGGTGACAGCACGGAGCGTCACTGTCAGCTTGGAAGTCTTGGAGGAAGCCGGCCTCGTGCTGAGACGGGGGAGCACCTGGTTTGTGCCCGACCCGTTCATGCGCGCCTGGCTCGTCGCGAAGCACTGAACGCTTTGAAGTCACGTCTTCCTCATGTGGTTGACGAAGGGAGGTGCCACTTGGTCGAAGGTAGAGGCACCGACGGTCGGTGGCCTTATGCACGGCAGCATGACCTGTCGGCTCCATGCTGGAGCGGGATCACGCTGCGAGCAGGCGTGATGGAACCTCGGCGCGGCGCTTGCGACCCGCCCTCTCGTCGCTAAACAGGGTCTGCGGTAGGAAAGGTCTCCCTACTTGAGTACTACCGCGCACATGAAGCTCAGTATCAGCCTTCCCCCCGATGCGTAGCGCGGAAGTCCGCCTCGTGAACCTCGACCCGGTGCGGGGCAGCGGAGCCAATGAGCCTCAAGGTGCTGGAGCGCGGGACCCGTGCGTTCAGGCCGCCATCGCGTAAGCGGCGGGGAAGTGCCGGTCGTGGACCGCGAGGGCGGCTGCCATGACGCGTTGCCCGCGGGAGGTGACGCGATATAGGCGTTGGTCTTTCACCTTGGCCACCAGACCATGGCCTCTCAGCTTGGCGATGAGGCGCGAGGTCCGGGCGGAGCGCCGGCGGGCTTCGTCCTCCGAGCTCGGTGGACGGGGTGCAGGCGGCTGGTGAGGTCGGAGTTGCGGAACCCGACGATGGCATGCTCGCCTGCCAGGGCAGCTCTGGAGAGGGCCAGGTCCGGGCGGCCGAGGGCCTTGAAGCTGGCGTGGTGGCGGCCGTCGCGGGCCGCCGGGCGGCACAGGCCGTCCAAAGCGCGGACGCCCTCGCCGTTGTCGGAGGCCCATGCCAGGGCCTCCAGGTAGCGCTCGTTTGCGTCTCGGCCCACTTGAGCGAAGCGGGGCAGTTGGCCACCCCTTTCCAGAGGCGCTCGCGACGTTGCGCTCGTACCCGCAGACCGCAGCCAACCACGACAAGAACTTGTTCGCCGCCCTACGCCCGCTCTTCACGACTGCAGCCTGGGCCCCCGCCCCCGCCGTCCCGGGCTGAGCCCGGCCGCCCCACCAATGCGCCGCCCCCGCGCCCCCGCCTGACGCCCCTCCGCTTCGCTCCGGGTTGTCGTCGAAGGTAGTCAACAAGCCCATACGGGCCGAGAAACGCAATGGTCCCCCGTCCGCCACCTCGGACCTGAACGTTTACCGAAATCCCTTCCGAGACAAGCTCGAAAAAGGATGGCCCCTGCGGGGCAGGTGACCACGCGCCATCAAGCCCCCAGGCCCTCTCGGTACCGGATTTCTTCGCCTTGCGGCGACCCACGTACCACGAAGGCCATTGGAAACGGCGCCCCATAGTGGGGATCTGCGCCACTACCAGCACCATCGATCCTAAACGCCGCAGCCCCACATCCACAATCTTTTGTCGATGCGGCGCCCCAAGCGCCTAGGACCGAGCGCTCTCGTGCACCGACAGATGATCCTCCAGGTCCTCCAGCTCCTCCAGCAGCGCGTCATAACGCTCGGCCCCGACGAGCGCGGCGGCCGGGTGACCATGGCGAACCACCACGACGTCTTCGTCAGTCGCCTCGCGGATCAGCTCGCCCACTCGGGCCTTTGCTTCGGTCACCGTCACCAGGGTCGTGATCATCCGCTCCTGTAGACCTCGCGTCGGTGACGACCCGGGTGATCGTCGCCACCCGGGCGCGGTCGTCGATTGTATAGACGACTCGGAAGCTGCCTGAACGGATGCGGCAGGCGTCCAGCACCCCAGCGAGCTTCTCGCAGCCCGGTGGACGGGGATCGTCACAAGCGCTCTGATCCTGTCCATCACCCGGCGGAGGTTGCCGCGCTGCAGGTCCCGGGGCTCCTTGGCCACCTGAGGCTCGAGCTCAACCTCGTCTCGGCCGACCGGTGCGCAGCGACGACCTCAGCCGGCTACTCCGATACTTCCTGGGAGCGTACCCGGGGCCCGACCTGCATCCCGGCCATCGATAGACTCCCCGAGGAGCCAAAGAAAGATTGGGCCTTGACCGCGACCGTGCTGCAGCTGAGCGATACCCACCTCGTGGGCGGTCCACGCGACCGCCACCCCGACGAACGCCTCGGGGCCGCGCTGGCGGCCGTTCGCGACCGGGAGGTGCACCCGGACCTGGTGGTGTTGAGTGGCGACTTGACCGACGACGCGTCGGAGGCAGCGTGCCGGCGGATTGCGTCTCTCCTGGCGCCATTGGACGTACCGATCCTGGCGATTCCGGGCAACCACGATGTGAGCTCGGAGGTGGAGGCTGTCTTTGGCCCGCCCGGCCCAGTCGAACTCGACGGCTGGCGCGTGCTCGGCATCGCCTCCAACGTTCCCGGCGAGATCTGGGGATCCGTCGACTCTCGCACCGTCCTGTCAGGACTCGACACTCTAGACGAAAGGCCGACCGCACTCGCCATCCACCACCCGCTTGCGAGTCCCAGCACGCACCCTTGGTTCCAGCTTGCCGGCGCCGCTTCGCTGTTGGAGGGGCTCGCTGCCCGGCCGCACGTCCGGGTGGTGCTCAGCGGGCACCTGCACGAACCGTTCAACCGTCAGATCGGCGATCTGAGCCTGCTCGGCGCACCGTCGACCCTCTATGCCATACGGCACCAGGGCCAACGTTGGAATAAAGACGCCTGTGTTCTCACCGGAGCGCGCTTGTTGTACCTAGGGGAGGGAGGGGCCTGGCGAACCGAGTTGGTCAGCACAGGTGGGGTACTTCCGGCCCCGTAGTGAACCAGCGTGGTCGTCCCCCGCCAGGAGGCGGTAGTCGTCGCGACGTGCTTGGTCTCGCGGAACGTGACCGCGGTCGGGAGCAGTCCGAGACCGGGCACTCGAGCTCGGCCGGACTCGACGGTGTCATCGATGATACGGGCGAACATCTGGTAGCCGCCCCATATCCCGAGGACGGTTCGACCCGGCGCGACTCTGGCAGCCAAGGCTCGGCCGATCCCTTGTCTGCGGAGCCAGTCAAGGTCCTCGACGCTAGCCCGGGCTCCGGGGAGGATGGCGATGTCGGCACCGTCCACCACTGAGGGCCTGGCAGTGAAAATCACCCGTACGCCGGGTTCGGCGGCGATGGGGTCGATGT
>JBOGGK010000260.1:0-8801 GCA_050744045.1 Acidimicrobiales bacterium
GGGCGGCACTGGCGGGGGCGGCCTCGGCCAGCGTGCTGGCGGGGGCCCTGTGGGCGACGGCCTCGGTTGCGGGGGCCGCGGTCCCGGCCGTGACGGTACAGCAGTTGGTGGCGGCGGCCATCAGCGCCGCCAATTCCGAGCGCGCCGTCACCTGGCGGGGCTCCGAGCGCGCCGGGGGCCAGTCGGTGGTCGAAGTCGCCCGCGCCGGCCGCGGCGACGGCACCGAGACGCTCGACGCCCATTTGGCGGGCGAGCACCTCTCGGTGCAAGTGGTGCTGGTGGGCGGGACCGCTTACGTCCGGAGCGACGAGCTGGGCCTCGCGCTCGTCGTGGGCCTGAACCCCACGGCCGCCAAGCAAGAGGCGGGGAAATGGATAGCAGTACCGCAGTCCGCCGGTACCCTGTACACCTCGCTCGCCAACGGCTTGACCGTCTCGTCTGCGACGTCCATCTTGGACATGGTGGGTTCGCTCAGCGTGGCCCCAGGCCCCACCGTGCACGGCCAGAGGGTCCTGGCCGTGACCGAGGTCCACCACTCCGGGCTCACCTCCGTCACCAACACGGCGTACATCCGGGCCCGGGGCGTACCTCTCCCGGTCGAGGTCGTGCAGCGCACGACGGGTACGCAGAACCTGGCCCAGCGGGTGGTCTTCAGCGCATGGGGGCGCTTACCGGTGTCGAAGCCGCCCCAGGGCGCGGTCGCCTTCAAGCCGAGCTGGTCGCGCTAGCGGCTGGGGCTAGCGGGGGACCTGGAGGCCGAGGGCCTCGTCACCTGGCGCGGTAACGCCGTGAGCCGGGCGCCAGGACAGGCGGGGTCGTGCAGCAGCGACGGGCCAGCGGGTGCCACGTGGTCGACCGTGTAGTGTCGCCTGGGTGGGGCGACGCGATCTCCCTCCCAACCTGGCGCGTACCGGCTGGATAACGGAGCGGGCCTATGCAGGCGGGGCGTCGCGATGAGCGTCGCGACGACGACCTCGAGCCCGGTGCAAGGGGCGAGGCCTACCGAAGAGCGGGCTCTTCCTCCTCCTGGGCGGAGCGTTCGGCTCCGCCGCTGGGTCTCCCGGCGACCGGCGCTGCTCGGCAGCGTCTTCATGGCGCCTGCTGCTCTCGTACTCCTCGCGTTCTGGGCGATCCCGCTGGCCCTGGTTGTCGCCTTCAGCTTCTTTCACTGGACAGACGGCACGCAGCCCAGGTTCAACGGTCTCAATGAGTACCGCGAGCTCTTCTCCTCTGGGCTCTTCTGGCACTCGCTCGTCCTGACCGTGATCTTCGCGCTGGCGACGGTGCTCATCGGGACCCTCGTCTCGCTCGTCCTCGCGCTCCTCGTCCGCTCGGTCCTCTACGCCGCCGGCCTGTTCCGAGCGATCTATTTCCTGCCATACGTAACCCCGATCGTGGCGACTTCAACCGTCTGGCTCTGGATCTACCAACCGAGCACCGGCGTCCTCGACCGGACCTTATCTGCGGTCGGCCTCCCCGGTTCGATCGCATGGGTGAGCTACCCCGACCTCGCACTGGCCAGCCTCATCATCTACACCATCTGGTACAGCTTCGGCTTCACGACGCTCCTTTTCCTGGCCGGGCTCACCGACATACCGGTCGACTGCGTCGAGGCCGCCCACCTCGACGGGGCGTCGACGTGGCAGCGCCTGCGCTGGGTGGTGCTGCCTCTCCTCTCACCGACGACGCTCTTCGTCATCGTCATCGACACGATCGCCGCCTTCCAAGCCTTCACCCAGATCTACGCGCTGACAAACGGGGGCCCCATCAACGGGACCACCACACTCACTTACCTCATTTACCAGCTGAGCTTCCAATACTTCCACTTCGGCCAGGCCTCGAGCGCCGCCACGATCTTCGTCCTGCTGGTCGGCCTCCTAGTGCTCGTCCAGTTCCGTCTCGTCCGCCACAACAGGCGTTATTCATGAACGACCGCCAGTACGCCCTCCGCCACCATCCGGTCCGTTCCCGGGGCATCTCGCGCCTCGCGGCCTACGTCGTCCTCACGATCGCAGCGATCGTAGCCCTCTTCCCTGTCTGGTGGATCATCGCAACGGCGCTCGAGACCACCGCGCGCGCCTACAGCTTCCCAGGCGCTCTCGTGCCACAGGGCGTACTCGGCAACGTCCTCGACGCGTGGAGCCAGGCGCCCTGGGAACGCCTCCTGCTCAACTCCCTCCTCATCGGGGGCGCGACGACCATCGGTACGCTGCTGGTCGCGTTCCTCGCCGCGTACGCGCTCGTCTATCTCTTCAGTTCCCGCACCAGTCGCATCCTCTTCACCCTCGTCGTCATGACGATGCTCGTCCCCTTCTATGCGGTCCTCATCCCGGACTACGTGATCATCCGAGACCTGAACCTGCTCAACACCTACCTGGCGCAGATCCTCCCGTTCGTCGGGGGCGGTTTCGCCATCTTCCTGCTGCGTCAGTTCGTGTACGCCTTCCCGAAAGAACTGCGTGACGCGGCGAGAACCGACGGGATGGGGGACTGGGGGTTCATGTGGCACATCCTCTTCCCGAACCTGCGCCCGGCGATGGTCACCGTCGGGATCTACACCTTCATCTTGAGCTGGAACGCGTTCCTCTGGCCCTTGATCGTGACCAACGACTCGTCGGTGCAACCGGTCCAGGTGGGGCTCGCGAACCTGCTTACGACGGCCAACGGCACCGACTTCACGATGCTCTCTGCCGCGGCCGGCATCACCGCGCTGCCGGTTATTATCCTGTACCTGATCTTCCAGCGGCAGGTGACCGACTCCGTCAACAGGAGCGGGCTCAAAGGCTAGCGTATACTTGCGATGATTTACTAATGACACCCAGTACGACACCAATACCGCCCGGTACGACGAGGACAAGGAGGTAGGCTTTTATGTTCAGGCGATACGGAGCGAGCCTTGCGATGGCGACCTTGATCGGGACGCCCGTCGGCATCGTCTCCACGACTGCGGGTGCCGCGCAAGCCGCACCGCACCTTTCAAGCCAATCGGTCACCATCACATTCTGGAACGAGATGACCGGCCCGTACAAAGTGGCGCTCTCGGGCGAGATCGGAGCCTTCGAGAAGCAGCACCCGAGCATCTCGGTGAAGGACGTGGTTATCCCCAACGATGCCGCGCTCGAGCCGAAGCTCCTCGCGGGCATCGTCGGCCACACCCTTCCGACCCTCTCGCAACTGAACCCGCAATGGGCGAGCCACTTCATCCAGACCAAGACGATCGTCAATCTGACGCCGTTCGTCCACGGCAGCCACGTCCGGCTGTCGGAGTTCTACCCGTCGATGGTCGACGCCGGCAGGTGGCCGGGCAACAAGCAGTACCTTCTGCCGTTCAACTTGAGCGATGCCCTCATACTCTACAACGCCACCCTGTTCGCCAAGAAGGGGATCACTTCCCCGCCGAAGACCTGGACCGCGTTCGTCGCCGACGCCGCCAAGCTGTCCGGCGGGAAGGACCACGCCTTTGCCATCACCCTCGTGCACTCGTACCCCTGGCGTGCGTTCTTCTACAGCGCAGGCGGGAAGATCGTCAAGCCGGACGGGCAGCCGGACCTCGCCAGCCTGTCGCCGTCGGGGGCGGCCGGCGCTGCCCTTGGGCTCTGGGGGAAGATGGTCAAGGACGGAGAGGCCATCCTGACCCAGGGTTACGGTTCGCAGACCGACTTCGCGAACGAGACGAGCTCGATCCTCGTCGGTACGAGCGCCTTCTACCCGTACATCAAGACCGCGGTGGCGGGGAAGTTCAAGATCGGCATCGCACCGATGCCGGCCGACAAGGCCGCCTCCACCGCGTTGTTCGGGGGGTACCTCGGGATGTTCTCGCAGGCCTCGTCGGCCCAGAAGGCCGCTGCCTTCACGTTCATCAAGTACCTGACCTCCGTGCAAGGCCAGGTGTACTGGCTTGAGCACAGCCAGGGCTACCTTCCGGTCCGGCGCGACGCCGCACGTGCTGCGGCCTCCTTCCTAACGGCCCACCCCGCGCAGCGAGTCGCGCTGGCGCAGCTCGGGAACGCTGTGCCCGAGCCCCAGTACAGTTGGTACGACGAGTTCGACGACGAGACACTGATCCCGACGATCGAGGCCGTCTCCATCGGCAAGGAATCGGCTCAGGCCGGTGCACGCGCCTTGTACAGCGGAGCGTTGAAATACTCGAAGTCGAGCTAAATTGTCAAGCTGAATTAGAGCGCGACCTCGACCCCGCGGCGCGCCTCCTCCTCAGTCTTCGACGGCAGGAGGTGCGACGCGGTGGGGCCGGTTCTGTCGAGGGCCGAACGGAGCCAGACGGTACTGGCGATAATCGCCTTTGCTCGCTATTAGCCGCGCCCGGCCCAGGAAAGGAAGTCGTCGAGTGGCATGGCGTTGACGACTGAGCCGACCGGGACACCGGCCGCCGCCGCCTGCTCGCAGCCCACCCGGAGCCAGGAGAGCTGGCCCGGTGCGTGGGCGTCGGAGTCGACCGAGAAGCGGCAACCGGCTGCCACCGCCACGGTGAGCAACTCGACGGGCGGGTCGCGGCGCTCGGGTCGGGAGTTGACCTCGACAGCGGTGCCGCCGGCCGCGCAGGCCGCGAACACGGCCTCGGGCTCGAAGCTCGATGGGGGCCGGCCCCGGCCGGCGACGATGCGGCCCGTGCAGTGCCCGAGCACGTCCACGTGGGGGTTGGACACCGCGGCCACCATCCGCGGCGTCATCTCGGGCGCTGGCATGCGCAGCTTCGAGTGGATGCTCGCCACCACCACGTCGAGGCGGGCCAGGAGCTCCTCGTCCTGGTCGAGCGAGCCGTCGTCGAGGATATCGACCTCTATCCCGGTGAGGAGGCGGAACGGCTCCATCGTCTCGTTGAGCCGGGCGACGAGGTCCAACTGGGCCCGCAAGCGCTCGGCGCTCAGGCCCCGGGCCACGGTGAGCCTGGGGCTGTGGTCGGTGAGGGCCAGGTACTCGTGGCCCAAGTGGCCTGCCGCCCGGGCCATCTCTTCGACCGGGGCGCCTCCGTCGGACCAGTTGGAATGGCTGTGGCAATCGCCCCGCAACCTCGCCAGCAACGAGGCGGCCGGCCCGGGGGCGACGACGGGCGCTCTTTCCTCTAGCACCTGGAGGTAGCCGGGCACCGCCCCGGCCAGCGCCTCGGTGATGACGGTGGCAGTGGTCTCGCCCACTCCCTTCAATGACTGGAGGTGGCCCTGGCGGTCGAGCCGGGCCAGCTCCTCCGGCCCGACCTCGCCCACGGTCGCCGCCGCCCGCCGGAAAGCCTCAGGCTTGTAGCTCCGGGCTCCTTCGGCTTCGAGCAGGTAGGCGACCCTGCGCAGAGCCTCGGCCGGCTCCACCCGGTCTCAAGAGGCCCGGGGCGGGACCAAGGCGTCGGGGTCGGGCGTCATGACATCGCGCACGAGGCCGGCGAGCTCGGTGCAGGCCTGCATGAACTGGCGGAGGGTGCGCCGGGTCGGCCCGTAGGAGTCCAGGTCGCCCAGGCCGAGCCCGTCTACTTCATAGGCCCGGCAGAAGTCGGGGAAGCGCCTCATCAAGTCGTCGAGGACAGCGCGGCTCACCGGGCGTTCGATGCGCGCCTCGACGGCGATGTCGCTCGAGTTGATGCGTACTTGCCAGGCATGGGGCGGGGAGATGACTATGTCGCCGCCTACCAGCTCGCTCCAGTGGAAATGGTTGCGGAAGGCGGCGGAGAGTAGCCGGGTGCGGTAGCCCCGCTCGCAGTACAGCTCGTAGGCCCGCTTGAACACCGCCACCCCCGCCCATTCGAGGTGGCCCGGGTCGGTGAGGATCCCTTCTTTTTGGGCGAGGACCTTCAACCAGTCGTCGAGCCGGCCCACCATGATGGTGCAGACCGGGCCCATGGACAGGACGTCCTTGCCCTCCGCCTCCCGGCGGCGGAGGCCCCGTTCGACCGCTTCGGCCACCAGCAGTGCCTGGGGGACGGTGAAGCTCACCGTGGCGTTTATGCTCACTCCCTGGTAGGTAGCCTCCTCGATGGCCGGGATCCCGGCGGCGGTAGCGGGGATCTTGACGATCATGTTGCCCGCCAGCTGGTTGAACCGGGCAGCCTGGCGCAAAATGGCTTTGGTGTCACGGTAGTAGCGGGGGTCGGTCTGGATGGAAAGGCGCCCGTTGCGCCCTTTGGCTCGGGAGAAGGCGGGTTCCAGTAGGCGAGCCGCGTCCTTGGAGACCTCTTCCACCAGCGCCCAGCCGACCTCGTCCTCGGTCGCCTGCGGGCTCTCCTCGACCAGCTCGGCGACGCGGGGCATCCACCGCTCCATCTCCTGGCGCACCGCGCTCAGGACGATCACTGGGTTGCAGGTGGCGCCCACGGCCCCGTTGTCGAGGGCATAAGCCAGCTCTGAACGCGACGCCGAGTCGTTCCACAGGCACGTGGGGGTGGTCTGGGTCATCTCGAGCAGAGGGCTCTTGTACCCGCGGTGCGCAGTGCTGTTTTTCATCCGGTTTCACCTGCCTGTTCGGGATGGCTCGGAGCTCATCGGCCCTCGGGCTGGTAGCCCATCTTGCGGGAGATCTCCGCTGCCCCCTCGGTCACGAGCTTGACGGCCCGCTCGCCGCTGCCGTCGCCCAGCACCGCCGAGCGCAGCCCGCCCACCGACAGAGCGGTGTGGACCTGGCCGGAGTGGTCGAAAATGGGAGCTCCCACCGAGCTGATCCCGATGGTGACGTCCTCGTCGCTTATGGCGTAGCCGAGGTGGCGGGTCTCTTCGAGGAGGGCGACGATGCCCGGCCGGGTGGTGGGGCTGCGGGGGGTGAGAGCCTCCAGTTGGACCTCGGCGAAGTACTGGTCCCAGTACTCCCGGGGTTGGTAGGCGAGCAGGGCGCGGGGGCCGGCGCCCAGGTGGAGCGGGAGCGAGCCCCCGAGGTGCAGGGCCATCGAGCGGATGTGCACCCCCTCGATCCGGTCTATGCATACCGCCTCGTGACGGCGGCGGACCACGAGGTACACCGTTTCCTCCAGCGCCTGGTGGATGTCGGCCATCACCGGCGCCGCCCGCTCGCGCACGTCGAGTTGGAGGCCGACCAGGGAGCCCAGGCGGAACAGCTCCATGCCCAGGCGGTAGGTGCCGGGGCGGGGCCCCTCCTCGACGTACCCGAGCGTGACCAAGTCCTGCACCAGGCGGTAGACAGTGGGGCGCGGTTCTCCGAGGCGCTGGGCTAGAGCAGGGGGGGCGGAATCGGGGTAGTCGGCTATCAGTTCCAGCAACCTGGCCACTTTTGCCAACACTTTTACCCGCGGCGAGCCCATCTGGCCATCCTATGCCACGCCTGGCCCCTTGTCCACATAATAGAAGAGCGTCCACATGGTACCATGTGGCTAACATTGGCAGTGCACCGAGCAAGGGGTGAACGTGGAAGGGAAATGGCATCGCCGTGCAGGTTCGCTCAGGGCGGGACCCTGGTCGCTCGAGCTGACCCCCCAAGAAGCGGGTTGGTCATGGTCATCACTGCGCGTCCTCGAGCTGGCGGCCGGCGCGTCCTGCACCCTGAAGACTGGCGACGAGGAAGTGCTCGTGCTGCCGCTATCGGGTTCGTGCTCAGTGAGCTGCGGGGGCCAAGACTACAGCCTTTCCGGCCGCGACAGCGTTCTCTCCGGTTCCGTAACGGATTTTGCCTACGTCCCTTGTGGGAGGTCGGTAGTGGTTGCGAGCCGAGGGGGCGGTCGCTTTGCTTTTCCCGGAGCGCGCGCCACGAGGGAGCTGGCCTTCCGCTACCAGCCCGCCGAGGCGGTCCCGATAGAGATGCGCGGCGCCGGTCCCTGTTCCCGCCGGGTGACGAACTTCTGCACACCTGAGTCGTTCGAGGCGGACCGCCTCATAGCCTGCGAGGTGATCACTCCGGCCGGCAACTGGTCCTCCTACCCACCGCATAAGCACGACGAGGCTCGCCCGGGGGAGACAGAACTGGAGGAGATCTACTACTTCGAGGTAGCAGACGGCCCCTCGGGCCCGGGCATGGCCTACCAACGGGTTTACGGCAGCCCCGGGCGGCCGATCGACGTCCTAGCCGAGGTACGCACGGGCGACGTCGTGCTCATCCCTCACGGTTGGCACGGTCCTTCTATGGCGGTGCCGGGCTACGACCTTTACTATCTCAACGTCATGGCGGGCCCGGGCGAGCGGGCCTGGCTCATCTGTGACGACCCTGCCCATGCCTGGGCCCGGGCTACATGGGCGCAAACCGAGGTCGACCCCCGCCTGGCTGCACTGGCCGCTCCGGGGCAGCGGCGCTAAAGGAAGCCATTTTCGCGCAAGCCGGCGACGGGTGAGCGCCGTCCTCTGGTCATGGCGCCGGTTGGGCCACTTCGTCTGGGAACGCGATACCGCACTGCCTGCGGACCTCGTCCATGACCGCCAGGGTCATCACGGAGCTGGCCAGCGTCCGCAGGGGGGATCCGAGCTGGCCGTTGGCGACGCAGCGGGCCGCTTCGGCCGCTTCGAAGTGCAAAGCGTCGTGAGCCACCCGGGCCTCGTGCATGGGTGGCATCAGGCGAGGCAATGACGACGGCGTCGACGTCCGGGTCAGCTATGAGGTCCTCGGCGCTGATCGCAACTCTGGACCCGGGGATATCCCTCGCGACGGCGGCGGCACGGTCGGCGTCCGCGTCAGTGAGGACGCTGACCACCGCTCCGCTGACGTACCGGTGAAGCGTGCAGGCATGGTCTGCACCCATGACGCCTGTCCCGATCACACCGATCTTGACGTCCATGCGCCCTCCCCATGCCCGGCCTTGACAGCGCCGGGCCGCGGGGTCACTATAGTTGTGGAACGCTCCAAAGACCACAGCAACGAGA
>JBOGGK010000261.1:0-23290 GCA_050744045.1 Acidimicrobiales bacterium
GCCCCGGACGCCTTGCCCCGTTCCAACCGAGCCAGGTGCGTGAGCGCTGCGTTCTGGGCGGCCCGCCGCTGTTGCGGCTCTGGGCCCCCGAGCGCCTCCTCGACGGCTCGGCGAAGGTCACTGATGGCGAACGGCTTGGTCAGGTACCTGACTGCCCCCTCTATGCCGCCTCTGATCACGTCGAGGTCCTCGGCCCGGGCGGTCAGCATCACTACCGGGACGACAGCGACGGCCGGGTCGGGGTCAGACTTGAGGGCCTTGAGCACGGCCCAGCCGTCCATACCCGGCATCATGACGTCTAGGACCACGACGTCAGGCACCACGTCCCTGGCCGATTGGAGGCCTCTGGCCCCGTCGGAGGCGACGCTCACCTCGTGGCCGGCCAGCCGCAGGCTGATCCTGAGGAGGTCCCGGAGATCGGGTTCGTCGTCTACTACCAGTACGCGGGCCACTCAGGAACTCTAGGGCGGGCACCGACGCGCCCGAAAGCCCGGTCTCTTACGTGCTGGTGGGGCAGGTGTAGTTGCTCAGGCGGTGCGCCCGAGCCCTCCCGCCCGCTCCACCCACAGCGCGGGGGCCCTGATCTCGGCCAGGCTCGGTAACCACTCGGGGCCTTCCCACACGCGGTCGAACAGCTCACGCCCGGCCGCGTGCTCTACTGCCTCGACGAACTGGGCACCCTCTTCGTACTGTTTCAATTTGGCGTCGAGACCGATCAACGAGCTCACCACCCTGGCCGGCCCCCGTCGCTGCCTGCGCTCCTGGAGGGCCCGAGCGAAACGCGTCCCCTGAGGGATGCGGTCTACTGCCACCCGGTTCATCACGATGTCGCCGTGGCCCTCCAGAAGGCTCATCAAGCCTCCGATGCGCTCCAGCGCCTGGCGCTGTTGAGGTGAAGCAAGCAGGGCAACCAGGCCGCCCTCGTCCAGAGGGTTTCGGCCCTCTCGTGCCTGCGAGGCCGCTCGTTTGAGCGCCTCCAGGAAGCGCCTCGGGTCGGGGTCGACGCCTTCCAGCAAGGAGGTCACGAGATCCATGAAATGAGCCCGCAGCCAAGGCACCGCCGTGAACTGGGCGCGGTGGGTAACCTCGTGCAGGGCGATCCACAAGCGGAACTGGCGCGGTTGGAAGCCGTAGCGGTCCTCCAGTTCTATTACGTTGTGCCCCACGTAATAGACGATGTCCTGGTCCTCGGGATTTTCGTCCTCGATGAGCAACTGGTCGTACTGCCCGAGCACCCGTGTGGACATCCAGCCTAGGAGGATCCCAAGCTGGGCACCGGTTATGTTGCGGCTGACCTGTGCTGGCACGCGCATCGGCACCGGGCCGAGCATGGGGGGCGGCTTCGCCATGGCGTCCTCCAACTTCTTGGTAAGCGGGCGCAACAACCGCTGGAAGGAGGCAACATTGGCGGTCACCCAACCAGGCCGGTCCGTAACCCGGGCCCTGGCGGGGCCGCAATAGGACTGCAGGCCCGTCTCTTTGGCGACGAGCGCCTCAGCTTGGGCGGTGAGCTCAGCGAAATCCTCTTCCAGGACGGTCAGGCGGCCGGTGGCGAGCCAAGGTTGGCGCTCTGCGATCCGGTTGGCGACGCGTCTGGCCACTTCCCAGGAGATCGGCCCGTCAGGTCCTCCACTCACGGGCACACGCCCGAGTGCGCCACGGCAGCGTCGAGGTGCCGCACACGTGGCCCGAGCCTGCCCACTGATGTGATAGCGCTTAGGCTATCTTCCTGCCCCGGGTGCGGGGCACCACCATGGGCTCGTGCTGGAAACAATACTTCCCGTTGTTGTACATCGACAGCTTGGTTTGGCAACCGGGCTGACGGCAGGTGCGGTCCCGCCCAAACGACTTGGACGGCCTCTCGCCGCCGCTCAGCATGTGCCCTCCGAGGGATCGTTCGCGCATCACTCTCACTAACGTTGGCTAAAACGGCTACTAAGACAACTTCCTTCCCGGGCCGATGGCCATCTACCCAAAAGCCGCCGCCCGTATTCACGAGGGGACGTCCTCGGCACGCAACGCCTCGACCACCTTGTCGCGCAGCGACCCCGGTACCTCGTCACGGCACTTGCGTGCGATCAGCGCCTTCAGATCCGCCTCGAAATCGAACGCCTGGAAGCAGGGGGCGCACTCGTCGAGGTGGCGCTGGATCTGCTGGCGGCGGTCAGTGGTGAGCTCCCCGTCCAAGAAGCTGTACAAGGTGGCAATAGCCTCCTGGCAGTTTTCCAAGGTGGGGCCGGCTTCAACCCGTCCCTGGCCCGATCTGCTCGACTGCTCTGGTGTCAACGGTTGGTGGTCTTCCATCGTCACTCGCCCACTATGCGCGGCGCTCAGGTCTTTACGTCCACGGGGACGGACAGCCGGTGCTCCTCTGCAAAGCTAAGTAACACTTTCTGGAGCGCCCTTCTTCCCCGGTGGAGGCGGCTCATCACCGTCCCGATGGGGATATCCAGGATTTCAGCGATCTCCTTGTAAGAAAAGCCCTCCACGTCGGCCAGGACGACGGCCAAGCGGAACGGCTCGGGCAAAGACTCTACGGCGGTTTTGACATCCGCTTCGCTGAAGCGGTCCAGCACCAGGTCCTCGGCGCTCCGGCCGATCGAGGCCGCCTCCATACCCCCGAGGCGACGGTACAGGTAGAGCTCCTCGACGTCGTCGAGGTCGGTCTCCAGCGGCCGCCTCCGGCGTGACCGGTAGATGTTGATGAACGTGTTGGTGAGGATCTTGTACAACCACGACTTCAAGTTGGTGCCCTCCCGGAACGAGCCGAAGGCGCGGTAGGCCTTGAGGTAGGTTTCCTGGACCAGGTCCTCGGCATCGGCGGGGTTGCGGGTCATACGCAAGGCTGCGCTGTACAGGGACCCCATGTGGGGCATCGCCTGCTCCGCGAATTGCGCCTTGTCGGCCATGCTTTGCACCCTAGGGCGCCTCGGGCCGGCCCGGCGGGCATTCTCAGCCAAGCTTCAGCGAAGCCGTCGGCGGTGGTCAGCTAGCGAACAGGGGCAGCCACGCCCTCAAAGGTGGCCGTCCGTTCGCCGAAGGCCAAGACGGCCCCGCTGGACAGAGTACGGGGCTCACCCGACACCAGCCGCTGCCACGCCTTGCTCGCCTCGTCCCAGACGAAGGTGCCGTTGGTCGACCCCCTGTCGACCACCACCACCTCGCCCGAGTGCGGCGTGAGCTCGGCGTGCACACGGGACATGCTGTCGTTTTGGCCGGTCGGCACCAGCGCCATGAGCCGGCCGGTCAGGACCGACTCGTCGTTGTCCACGTCCCGGCCGACGAGCACGGCGCCCGAGAGGTCGTGCACCTCGCCATTGTCCCAGGTGAGCTTGCCCAAGGGCACTGCGGCGGCAATCGTAGGCACGTTGTCGAACGAGCCAAAGCGCGCCGCCTCCATCCGCTGGCCAGCTGGAACCGCGCCCGCTCCCGAGGACGGCTCGATCACTATCGGCTCGTCGGCCACCGTTACGTCGGTGCCGAGCACCCCCGCTTGGCTGGCGCCGGGGGAGTGGTCCTCGGGCCGGTAGCCCGGGCCCGGGACTGGCTGGCCCGGGACGGCCTGACCGAGTAATGATCCGCTCTTGGCCCGGGCCCGGCCGCCCTGGCCTGGGGAGGCGGCTACCAGGACGAACCCCCCCGCCCTCACCAGGCCGTCCCTCAAGTCGGCATAACCCTCGTCGTCCGCCGGCCGGCCCGCCCGCACCACGGAAACCTCCCGCAGGAGCCGGTGGAGCCAGGAACCTACGTCGTCGCCGCCGGTCAGGGTGCTCTGCCTGCCCTCCTGCTCGACGGCCACTTCCACCGGGCCGTGCACCACCGCCACCAGTCCGCCGCCCCTGGCAGCCAGGACGGCAAAAGGTGGCCATGGCGCCGCGTTGGGGTCGGCCAGGCGCGAGCCGACGCTGCCGAGCAGCTCGGCAGGGCTTCCGGCGGCGAGGCAGGCCGGGATGAGCTCGCCGGCGTCCCGGTTCGCCCCGGGCAGCCAGACCACCGCCCCGGGGAGCCGGCATAGCCAGCCGTCGGCCCCCGGGGTGGGCACCAGGCGGGCCGAAGAGACGTCGATGCTGACCACGGCCAAACCGTACCCCGAAGTGGAGCCTTCGTGCATCCGCGCCTACAGTTTAGGCGGTGCCGCCGGCTTGGGCCTTCTTCGAGCATCCTTGGCCCTTGGCTTTCGCTCACCGAGGCGGGGCTGCCGAGGCGCCGGAGAATAGTTGGACCGCGTTCGAGCACGCGGTGGCCCTCGGGTTCCACTACATGGAGACGGACCTGAGGGCCACCATCGATGGGGTGCCGGTCGCGGTGCACGACCCCAACATCGAGCGGGTCACCGACCGTAGTGGCCCGGTCGGGAAGATGACCTGGTCCCAGCTCGCACGCGCCCGCCTAGCTGACGGGCGAGGCATCCCCCGCCTGGAGGACCTCCTCGGCTACTGGCCGCAATTGCGCTGGAACCTGGATGTGAAGCGGCGCGAAGCGGTCGGCCCCGTGGTCGAAGCGATCAAACGCACCCGCTCGGAAGGACGCGTCCTCGTCGCCGCCTTTTCGGTGCGGCGGACCGCCCTCGCCCGCGCCGCTCTCGGCCCGGGCGTGCCCACCGGAGGTGGGCGCTGGACCGTCGGCATGTTGCTCGCGGCAAAGGCCCTCCCCTTCGGCCACCTGCGCACCCGGGCGGCGGCCGCCCAGGTGCCGGTTTCCCGCAAGGGGATCCGCATCGTGGACGCCGGCTTCGTGGACGTCTGCCACCGGGCCGGGGTCGCCGTGCATGTCTGGACGATCAACGACGCCGCGGAGATGGGGCGGCTCCTCGACCTCGGTGTGGACGGCATCATGACCGACCGGCCAAGCGTGCTCAAAAGAGTGCTCTGCGAGCGTAACCAGTGGACCTGAGGGCCTGGTAGGCGGCGGCACCCGGCGGTCGAGGCGGCGGCACCCGGCGGTCGAGGCGGCGCTCAGGGCTGAGTCGCCAGGGCGACCAGGCCGCCCCCCCGCCACAGCTGTACCACCCTCACGTCCTGGCCCGTCTCAGTCGCCTGGACTGTGAGGTCGCCGCCGAGGGAGATGGCGACGTGGTAGATCGTGGAGGGCTGCGCCGGGTCGGACGCCCAAAAGACAAGGTCGCCGGGCTGGACCTGGCTGAGCGGGACGTGGGTGCCGGCGCCGTACTGTTCGGCCGCCGTCCGGGGAAGCTCTACGCCAGCAGCGCGCCACGAAGCGTAGGCAAGTCCCGAACAGTCATAGCCGTACGGGCCCGTCGCCCCCCAGACGTAAGGCTTGCCGCGTTGCGAAAGGGCGAAGCGGACGGCAGCACTGCCCCACCAGCCGCCGCTCGTGACCCCGCCGGGGCCGGCTTCAACCGGCGCACCCGGGGGCGCCGGCACCGCACGGCGGGGGTAGACAAGAGCCGGGTCGGCCACTATAGCCACGGCGCCGCGGGCGAGGTGAGGGGCGCCGGTTGCCTTAGCCGCCCCGAAGCCATAGATGGTCCCGGCCGAGTTGGCAAACCAGTAGCCGTCGCCGTCGTCGTCGACCGCCATGCCGACAAGGGGCGCCGGCCGGGCCGGCCGCGCCGAAGCACGAGAACGGGCGTCGCCGTAGGCGAGCACAGCCCCGTCGGGGGTCGCCATCCAGTAGCCGCCCCCCCGGGGGACACGGGCGAAGCCTACGATCCTACGCCCTTCGCCGGCGGCAGAACCGTGGTAGGCGGCGTCGCCGAAGGGAAAAACGCTCCCGTTGGAAGACGCCAACCAGTAGCCGTGGCCGCCGTGGGTGGCGGCGATCGCCACCACTTGGTCCTCGCGGTCCAGGTGCGCGGCCCCGTAGAACTTGGCGTCACCGAAGCTGTAGACCCCTCCTTCTGCGGACGCCAGCCAGTAGCCACGCCCGTCGCGCGTAGGGGTGATACCCACGACCCGGCCGACAACCCTGTGGAGACGGCCCCTGCCGGCAGAGCCATAAAACTTGGCGTCCCCGAACGTATAGACGCTCCCATCCGCTGATACCAGCCAGTAACCCCCCCCGTCGGGGGTGGCGGCCATGGCGACGATCGGCTCGGCGAGGCGTTCGGGGGCGCGCAGGCTCCCGAGCTCGGGTGCACCGCCGCCGGCGGCCACACCCCCACCCCGGTCGACCACCCAGTAACCGGTGCTCGCCGTAGATGACCGGAAGTGGTTGGCACTTGGGCGATGGGGACCGGCGTGGGCCGGCGCGGGCACCACGGCCGCAGATGCGGCTCCTCCGCCCACGGCAGAGATGGCGGCCACGGCAGAGATGCCGGCCACGGCGACCGCAACTGTGGTCAACTTCAGGGCGCGCCTAGCCGTGCGCTCCACGGTCATAGCAGTCAGTCCTTTTCGTCGGGCGAACCAGCGCGTGGCAAGGCGTCCGCAAGCGGGGCGCCATGCCAGGGCGCGGCCTAGGAGGCCGTCACCTGCCGGCTCGGGCCGGCGCTAGGCGGGAGGAAATCTCCCCGGCCACCTAGTTAGCGAAATTCCGCGTCCACCGGCTGCTTTTTGTTTGTCTTAGAAAAGGCTAAGCGAAAACTGAGCTGCCGTCAAGAGTTCTCCCAGAAGAAGAAAGTTTTGCGCTCTAATTGACATCGCTGCACATTTTCTTCTCGTTTATCCAACATGTCCAGTTTGCCCTTTTTTACAACCTGCAGGAGGCACTGGAGCCTGTGGACGAGCTCTTTTTAGCCGGCAACACCGGACCAACGCCAATTCAGGGCTCCCGGCCCGGCTGGCCAACCTGAGTTGGTGCAGTTACTCGCCGAAAGCCGCGGCGCGGCCGCGACAAATGAGCCTACAGTGCACCCAGAAAGCCAAAACTGCACCCGGGAACGGAGCTTGACGAGGCAGGAAGCGAGAAAAAGCCACTCGGACCGGTAGCTGGTACCGCCCCGGGTTACTTGAACCGATAGGTGATACGGCCCCGCTTCAGGTCGTAGGGGCTGATCTCGACCTGTACCCTATCGCCGGGGAGCACGCGGATGCGGTGCATGCGCATCTTGCCCGAATTGTGGGCCAGCACCTCGTGGCCATTGTCGGTCTTGACGCGAAAGGTCGCGTTCTTGAGGGACTCGACCACGGTCCCCTCGAGCAAGATGGCCTGCTCTTTGGCGTTGGTGTTGGCGTTGGACAGCTGTGCCTACCCTTCTCAGGTTCTTCTCAGGTCGCTCAGCATACCGGCTCCGGGGAAGGGCCGCCCGTCGAGCCCGCCGCCGGCGTGCTCATGGTGCCGGGCTGGCGACCCATGGACCGGCGCTCGGGGCGTGGTCGGGTGCCCCGCCCGACTCGGCCACGTCAACCACCCTGCCGCCGTCGCTGCCGTGCGCGGGCGGCGTCTCGTGGCTCCCCTGACCAGGCGGAGCCTCGAAGCCGCTCTGGCTGGCGCCCTCGTGGGGGGCGCCGCCGCCCTCGTCAGCCTGCCTGCCGCTCTGGCGCTCGGCGATCGCCACCGCAGCCGCCCCGGCACCGGCGCCTACGACCAGTTGGAGGAACGCCCAGCCCAGACCGCGGTGCTTCTTGCCCCGCAAGCTGTCGAGGGCCAGGGACCCGCCGCCGGCGCCCGCCACGGCAAAGGTGGCGGCCAAGATGTGAAGGTTGTACTCAAAACCATGTTCGGCATTCCAAAAGCCATGCTTGTAGTGGACCCTGGCGATCGCGCCCGTCATCACTCCCGAGACGAGAGAGCAGGCAAGCGGCGTCTCCAGGCCGAGCACCATGAGCGTCCCTCCGGTGGTCTCGGCGACGCCGGTGGCCAGGGCGAAGGCGCGTCCCGGCTTGAACGCCATCTGTTCGAACGATCGGCCGGTCTCCTCCAGGCCCTTGCCGTTGAGCGAAGGCAGGGACGTCAATTTCTGTAGGCCATGGCCAGCCATGGTTGCCCCGGTAACCAAACGCAGCGCAGTGGTCGCGAACCCCATGAGGTACCTCCTAGTCCTGGCCACAAGGTACCCGCCCTGGCCTGCTTTCAGACCGGCCCGGTGAACGCGCCTGCTGAGACCCCGGGCGGCAGGGACGACGACCGGGACGGGGAAGGCCGCCGCCCGCGCGCACCGGGGCTCGGCCCCGGTCCCTCCCGGACGACCTCGGTGCTCGCCTTGTCGGGCCGCAGGCCGAGGAAGCTCGGCTGGCGCAGCCGCCCGTCGGGCGTCCAGTTGCTGAACGCGACCTCCGCCACTAGCCTTGGCTCCACCCAGTGGGCGCCCTTCTCCTTCACCGGCCCCGCGAACGGGCAGGAAGGTTGCTCGATGGCCACCAACTGGGCGAGCAGTTCCTCCAGGAGCGCCCGGTTGAACCCGGTGCCCACCTTGCCCGCGTACGCGAGGTCCCCCTTGTCCCAATAGCCGACGAGCAATGCCCCGAAGCCGTACCTGGACCCCTGGGGCTCGGTGAACCCACCGACCACCACGTCTTGGCGGCAGCCGCACTTCAACTTCTGCCAGTCGCCCGAGCGGCCCTCCCGGTAGGGAGAACCCCTCCTTTTGGCCACCAAGCCCTCCCATCCTTGCTCGCACATCCGTGCCAGTACGGCGGGCGCCTCCCCATCTATGCCCTGCACCACTTTCAGGCAGCCACCTTCGGGCACGGCCCGGCTCAAGAGGTCCTTGCGCTCTTCGATGGGGAGGTGGCGCAGGTCCCGGCCCAACAGCCAGGGGAGGTCGAAGACCCGGTACTCGACCACCTCGGCCCGCCCCTGCTGCAACGCGGCGAAATCGGGCCGGCCGCCCACCAAGGCCACGACTTCGCCGTCGAGGACGAAATTGTCGGCGGGCAGGGCCCTAAGGGCGTTCACCACGGCCGGGAAGCGAGGGTTGAACGCAAGCCGGTTGCGTGAGCACAACTTGACTTCGTCACCGTTGCGCACGGCGATACAACGCAGCCCGTCCAACTTCGGCTCGAGCAGCCAGTCCCCCGGGCGCCCACGGAGCCCCTTGGTCGCCTCAGGCCCGGCATCGGCCCCGGATTGGGCCAGCATGGGCGGGCAGAAACGAGCCGGGGCAAGCGCGGGCCCGGGCCCGGGCCTGCCCTCCGCCCCCGCCTCGGCGCCCCACACGGCCTCTGCGTCTCCACTCGCCGCTACTTCTCCGACGCTACGGCCGGTTTTTACCGATCCGGGCTGCTCCGCCGTCACGTCCCGGGCAGGGTCGGCATGCTCGTCCCTGCGCTTGACCAGGGCCCAGTTGTCGCCGTCGAAGCGAGTGAGGGACCAGCCGCCGGTCAATTTGTGCCCCTCCAACCAAAACGACAAATGGCCCTCTTCCACCGCTTCGCCGACGCCCAAGGCATGGCCCCGCCGCGACGTCAGGCGGCGGTAGTACCCCTCGTCCCAGACTATGACAGCCCCCGCGCCGTAGTTGCCCGCAGGGATCCGCCCCTCGAAGTCCCGGTACTCGAGGGGATGGTCTTCGACTTTCACCGCGAGGCGTTTGACCGAAGGGTCGAACGAAGGTCCTTTGGGGACGGCCCAGGAGACCAGTACGCCCCCCGCCTCGAGCCGCAGGTCGTAATGCAGGCGCCGGGCCGCGTGCTGCTGGACGACCCAGCGGCGGCCCTCATCGGCGCCGGGCTCAGTCGCCGGCGGCGGCTCTGGCGTCTTCCCGAAATGGCGTTTGGCCCGGTAGGGGCCCAGGTCGGGCCATCCCATCAATAAGCGCCGGCCGCTCGCCCCAGGGCCTCGGAACGTTCGTCGTGCACGCCGTCCAGAGCACCCAGGAACTCCGCCGCCCACTGGTGCACATCGTGCGCGAACACCCTTTGGCGCATGCGCCTCATCCGCCGGACGGCCTGGGCGCGCTCAGCGTTGACCGCCGCCATTATCTGGGCCTTCATGGCGTCGATATCGTGCGGGTTGACCAGGAAAGCGCCGCTCAGCTCCTTCGCCGCTCCGGCGAACTCGGACAGGACGAGGCGCCCGCCGTCATCCCAGCGGCAGGCCACGTACTCTTTGGCCACCAGGTTCATGCCGTCACGAAGGGGGGTGACCAGGGCCACGTCGGCAGCGAGGTACATGGCCGCCATCTCTTGTTTCGGGAAGCTCTGGTGCAGGTAGTGGACCGCAGGGTGGCCGACGGGGCTGAAATCGCCATTTATGCTGCCGACGACCCGCTCGAGCTCCTCGCGCAGGCGCTGGTACTGCTCCACATGGCCCCGGCTCGGGCTCGCCACCTGGACGAGCACGGCGCCGGGTGGGCTCAGCCTGCCCTCGCGGAGCAGCTCCCCGTAGGCGCGCAGGCGGTGGAGCAGGCCCTTGGTGTAGTCCAAGCGGTCCACGCCGAGCAGCAGGACTTCCGGGTCGCCCAGCTCGCGGCGTATTTGGCGCGCCCGCTCCTTTGTCTCGGGACGTTGGGCAAGGGCCGACAGCTCGGCGGCGTCGACCGATATGGGGAACGCAGCCGCCCTCGCCATGCGGGCCGGCCCGCCTGCCCGGGAGCGGATGTGGATGAGCGACCCCTGGGTGTGGCAACCGGTAAGGCGCCGGCAGCAACGCAGGAAGTTCGCCGCCCCTTCGGCCGTCTGGAAACCTATGAGGTCCGAGCCGAGGAGGCCCTCGACTATTTCCCTGCGCCAAGGGAGCTGGCCGAACAGCTCGTACGGGGGGAACGGGATGTGGTTGAAGAAGCCGATGATGAGGTCGGGGCGCGGCCTGCGCAGCATGGCGGGCAGGAGCTGGAGGTGGTAGTCGTGTGCCCAGACGGTTGCGCCCTCAGCGGCATGGTCCGCCACCGCGGTGGCGAAGCGCTGGTTGACTTCGACATAGGAGTGCCACCAGCGCCGGGAGAAGGCCGGGGTAGCGGTCACGTCGTGGTACAGAGGCCACAGGCTGGCGTTGCAGAACCCCTCGTAATAGGCGTCGAGCTCGTCACGCGATAGCGGCACCCGTACGGCGTGGACGCCCTCGCTTTCGATCGCCGCGTCGTCGCCCGCCCCGGCGGGGCCGGGGCCGGCGCTAACTACCTGCACTTCGCCGGTGTCCTCCCACCAGGTCGCCAGGCGGGGAGCCCCGGGCCAGGCGGGGGGGGCCAGGCTCTCTGCGCTGGCCGCCTCGTTACCGCTTGGGACGTCCCTGACCAGCTCTACCGGCCTCGGGCCGCCGGGGTCATCCTCGCCGCCCCCGCCCGTGGTGTCCCCGGTCCAGCCCACCCAGGCACCGCCGCTTTTGGCTATGACTGGTTGGAGGGCAGAGACCAGCCCCCCCGGCCCACTGCGCCAGTAGGCTCCCCCGCCAGGGGCGGTTTCGACCGGCAGGCGGTTGGAGACGACGATGAAGTCGAACCCGTCTTCGGAACGCTCTTGGGATGGGCGGGGTCCAGCCGCTCGTGGCATCATCAGTTGAGGTTTCTACCCTTTCCGTACAATCCCACCTCATATTTGGCCCTCGTCATACTTGGTCCTCGCCGGGTGCTTTGTCCACGGGCTTGCACATCGCCACGTGCGGGCCGATGACGGGCTCCTCCCAGGGGTGCCCGGTGCGCACCAGGCCGACGCGCTCGTAAAACGGGACCGCGGCCATCCTGGCGTTGCACCACAGCAAGCCCCCTCCTGCGCCAGCCACGTGAGACAGCACGGAGGCCAGGACCGCTGACCCGGCGCCACGACCTTGCCACTCGGGGGCCGTGGCCATCCCCCGCAGGCGCCAAGCGGCGCCGGCACCGGGGCACCAGGGAGGGGTCTCTCGCCACATGGTGGCGACGCAGATGACGTGGCCCTCGTCGTCCTCGGCGCAGAAATGGGCGGTACCCGGGTCGTCGTCGCGAGCGAAGCGCACGTCCTCTAGGCGCTGGTGAGGGCGCAGGACCTGCTGGCGGAGGCCGACGACGTCCTCGGACCGGCAACGCCGTGCGGCTAGCACGGCCCTCTTCGCCCCTCGGGTGAGGCCGCCGCCACTAGGCTCCCACCAGGCGAGGGGCCGGCCAGGGTACGCCGGCGCACCAGCGTGGCCAGGTCGGTGGCCTGGCCGGACAGGTCGGGCCCCAGGTGCCTGAGCTGCAAGCGGCAACTGAAGCCATCCACGACCAGTTCGGTGCTCCCTTCCGCGGCAGCGAGGGCGGCGCGCACTTTGGGCAACCAGAGGTCTTCGCCGATGGTGCGGGAGACGGCTTCGTGACGGGCGTTGAAGCCGAACGACCCCGCCAAGCCGCAACAGCCGGCGTCGAGCAGTTCCACCTGGTAACCGAGTGCGCCCAGGACCTCGAGGTCGGCTGAGGTGCCCACCACGGAGCGCTGGTGGCAATGGGGGTGCAGGACCGCCCGCGGCTGGGCCGAGGCCCGGCCGGCTCCGGCCGCCCCGGCGGTGGCCCCCGGTGCGGCCAGCTGCTCGAGGTGGCCGGAGGCTACAAGGTGCTCGGCCGGGCTGCGCGCCAGCGAGGAGAGGCGGCCGGCCCTAGCGTCGCCAGCCAGCAGCGAAGGCAGTTCGTCCCTGAAAGCAGCCAGGCAGCTTGGTTCGGGCACGATCACGGGCACATCGGCCTCGGCCCAGGGCGCAAGCACCTGCACGAGCCGGCGCAGCGAACGCTTCGCCAGGTCGAGCATGCCGAAGTCGTACAAGGTGCGCCCGCAGCACGCCCAGCGCGAAGGGACGGCGACGCGTTCCCCCAGGTCCTCGAGCGCAGCGATGAGATCGACCCCGCTGCGCGGGTTGAAGGCATCGGTGAAGGTGTCGGGCCAGACGACCACTGAGGTCCCCGCGGGGGACCGATCGACGACGGGCCCGCCTCGCTGACAAGCCGAGCGCCGGAGGCCGCCCCCCTGGTCGAAACCGGGGACAGGTCGGTTCGTAGCCAGCCCGCCGGCCCACCTCAGGACGGCGCCGAGCCTCCGCTGGGCGAGCGCGGAGTTGACCGCCCGGGCGAGGGGCGCCGACTTGGTGACCGCACGCGCCCCCCAGGGCAGCAAGCCCATGGTGTACATGGCGCGCGGGCGCAGGCGCCCTTGGTAGAAGTGCGAATAGAACTCGGACTTGTACGTGGCGATGTCGACATGGGTCGGGCACTCCGAGGCGCAGGCCTTGCACGAAAGGCACAGGTCCAGGGCCTCCCTCACCTCCCGGTTGCGCCAGTCCGGGGAGACAGGGCCGCCCTGGAACATCTCGCTCAGCACCTTGGCCCGGCCCCGTGTCGAGTGGACCTCGTCGCGGGTGGCCCGGTAGGAGGGGCACATCGTGGCGGCGTCGTCGCGCCGGCACCGGCCCACCCCGACGCAGCGCAGCGACGCCTGGAGGAGCGAGCCGTTGTCGCGCTGGAAGGCGTAGGCGGTGGGGTGCAGCCCTGGCCGCTCGGCGAGGCCGGCAAGACGGAGGTTCTCGTCGAGCCGGTAAGCGTGCACGACCTTGCCTGGGTTCATGAGGCCTTCGGGGTCCCACAGAGCCTTGAACTCGCCAAACGCACCCACGAGCTCGGCCCCGAACATCGTCTCCAGCAGCTCACCCCGGCTCTGGCCGTCGCCGTGCTCGCCTGACAGCGAGCCCCCGAGCGAGACCACCAGTTCGGCGGCCGCCTTCACGTAGCGGCGGTAGTTGCTCAAGCCCTCCCGGGTGGAGAAGTCGAAGTTGTTGCGGGTGTGGACGCAGCCTTGGCCGAAGTGCCCGTACCAGGCCCCCGAGTAACCATGCTCGCCCCATAGCGCGCTGATGCCCCGCAGGTACTCGGCCAGGCGGGTGGGCGCCACAGCGCCGTCCTCCCAGCCCTCGTGGTTGTGGTGCCCGTCGACCCGGATGGCCGTAGCCCCCAGCCCCGACTCCCTGACCGCCCACAGCAGCCGCTGCTCCCCGGGGTCGCCGACCAGGCGAGAGGCCACGCCGGGGCCGAGGCCGGCCACGAGCTCGGCTGCCTTCGAGCGGGCTTCCTCGTCGCTTTCCCCGCCGAGCTCGGCCAGGAGCCACCCCTTGCCCGCGGGCAGCCGCGCCACCCCCGCCTGGTTGAGCCCGTGGGCGCCCATCTGCTCGACCAGGGTGGCGTCGAAGCCCTCCAGCGCCAGCAGGGGGTGGGCGAGCAGCTCAGGCACGGCCTCTGCGGCGGCGAAGACGTCGGGGTAGCCGAGGGCGACCAGGCACCTGGCCGGGGGGCTCGTCACCAGCCGGAGCGTGACTTCGGTGGTGAAAGCGCAGGTCGATTCCGTACCTACCAGGGCGCGGGCGACCCCGGTCCCGCGCTCAGGGGCAAGCTGGTCCAGGTTGTAACCGCTCACCCGCCGGGGTATGTCGGGAAAGCGCTGGTCTATGAGGGCCCCGTAGCGGGTGTGGAGGTCCCGCAACCCGCCGAGGAGCCGGCCCAGGTGCCCGCCGGCCGAGATGGCCCGCTCCAGGGCGGCGCCCGGGTACGAGCCCACCTCCAGCTCTTCGCCCCCGGCCAGGACTACCCGGAGCGACTCGACGTTGTCCGCCGTCTTGCCCGCGTACAGGCCATGGGTGCCGCAGGAGTTGTTGCCCACCATCCCCCCCAGGGTGCACCAGGCGTGAGTGGCCGGGTCCGGGCCGAAGGTGAGCCCGTGGTGCTCCGCCGCCCGCCGCAGCTCGTCCAGGACTACGCCCGGTTCGGCACGGGCCTGGCGCCTGGCGGGGTCGATGTCCACGATCTTGCGCATGTGGCGCGACATGTCGACCACGACGGCCTCGTTGCAGCACTGGCCGGCCAGGCTGGTCCCGCCGCCGCGAGCGAGCAGGGCGGCCCCGGCCTCGGCCGCCAACCGGGCCACCGCCCGGACATCTTCGTGGTCGACGGGGAACACGACGCCTAAGGGCACCTGGCGGTAGTTGGACGAATCGCTCGAATAGGCGGCCCGGATGGTGCTGTCGAAGCGGACCTGCCCCCTCATGGCCGCGGCGAGGGCCTGCCCGAGCGCGGCCCGCCGCGCCTCGTCAAACTTGGCCGGCCGGGTACGCACTTACCGCGAGCCTACTCACGGCCTGCGCCGGCACCGGAGGGCTGCCCGAGCACAGGCCTACCGGCCCAATGGCCGCGGGATCAGGCCTCGGCGTCCGGGGCACCCCTGGCCACGGCTAGCTCGGAGGCAACCCCCCGGCGCAAAAGCCCTAGGTCGGAAGCCACCGTGACCATCCCGAAGCCTTGCTCAACCGCCCGTCGGGCGGTCTTGCCGTCGTAGCAGTGCATCCCCGCCACCACGCCGTGCTCGGCACAGGCCAGCCGGATCTCCTCGACCGTCCTCACGAACGCCGGGGCGCCCACCGACCCCGGGGGAAGGCCCAGGGCCAGGCTCAAGTCCGAGGGCCCCAGGTAGACGGCGGTCACACCCTCGGTAGCAACGATCTCGGCGAAGTTGTCGACCCCGGCTCGCGTCTCGACCATCACAATGCAAGCCACCTTCTCCAGCTCTCTCGGGTCGTTGGTCCCCGCCCTGATCGAGGCCCGGAACGGGCCGAAGGAGCGCCGGCCGGCTGGGGGGAAGCGGCAGGCCTCTACTGCCTTCCTCGCCTGCTCGGCGCTCTCCACCAGAGGTACCACCACGCCCATGGCGCCAGAGTCCAGCACCTTCATGATCGTCGCCTGGTTGGTGTCCGCCACTCGCACGACCGGGGTGCTGCCACCCACCCCTACCGCCTGGAGCATGGGCAGGAGCTGGCCTTCTGAGGTACCGCCGTGCTGCATGTCCATGCAGACATAGTCCGGCCCCAGAGAGGAGATCGCCTCGACGGCCAGGGTGCTGGCCATGGTGGCCCACACGCCGAGCGCAGGCTTGCCCCCCCGCCAGCTCTCACGCAAGAACTCCTCCATAGCCCACATCTCCTTCCTCCTCCGAGCAGGCCGTTCGCCGCGCACCTGCCGGGTTGCTACAGTAATTAGCAGAATTCTGCAGCAGCGTGAGGGTGGCGCGCTACAAAGGTGGCATGCGCCAAGAGGGTGGTGCGTACCAGGAAGGGAGAGGCGATGCGGCTCGCAACGGTCCGCACGGACCGGGGTTTACGTCTGCACGTGCGCTCGACGGCCGGCGACGGCTACGTGGACGTGGCCGATGCGACGGGGGAGGCGCGTTACGCCGAGCTCGGCGCCGTGCTCGCCGAAGGCGAGGTGGCCCTCGACGCCATCCGGCGGGTGGCGAGCCGCGAGGGTACGCCCTACCGGGACGAAGACCTCGGCCCGGCCGTGCCGCGCCCCCCGCGGGTCCTCTGCCTCGGGGTGAACTACCTAGAGCACGCCCTCGAGGGAGGCCGGAAGGCCCCCTCCTGGCCGGAGTCGTTCGTCCGGGGGGCGGACACGGTCGCCGCGCCCTACGGCCCCCTCGTCCGCCCGGCGCTCAGCGAGCGCTTCGACTACGAAGGCGAGCTCGGGCTCGTGATCGGGGCCGGCGGGCGCCTCATCCCGTCCGGCAAGGCCCTCGAGGCGATCGCCGGCTACGTAGTGCTCAACGACGCGTCGGCCCGGGAATGGCAGCGCGCCGCCTCCCAGTGGACCCCGGGCAAGAACTTCGACGGGTCGATGCCGATCGGCCCCTGGGTGGTGACCACCGACGAGGTCGAGGTCTCTGACGCCCAGCTCACGACCACCCTCAACGGCCAGGTGGTGCAGTCTGCCCGCACGTCCCAGATGATCGTCGGCGTGCCCGCCATCGTCGAGTACCTGTCGTCTTTCACCACGCTCCGCCCAGGCGACGTGATCGCCACCGGCACCCCCGGCGGGGTCGGGTTCGCCCGCAACCCACCGGTGTGGCTGAAGGCCGGAGATGTCGTGGAGGTGAGCATCGAGGGGGTCGGCTCGATCCGCAACCAGGTGGTCGACGAGGCCGTCGACGTGTCCGACTGGCCGTGGCGGCCGGCGGCCAAGACGAGCTCGTTGTAGCCCGGTCGACAGTTTCCACATCCATCCCACCCGGCCGGCGTACCCACCTACCGCCGACGCGGCCCGCTCGACGCCCGGACGACCAGTTCGGGCTCGAAACGCACCGACCGGTGCTCGTGGCCGGAAGTGCCTGTCTCTTCGAGGAGAAGCTCGGCCGCGCTGGCGCCGAGGTCGTACTTCGGTTGGCGGACAGAGGTCAGCGCCGGCGACAGCATCGACGCGAACGCCACGTCGTCGTAACCCACCACGGCCATGTCTGCTGGGACGGCCAAGCCGGCCGCCGTCACTCCCTTCAGCACCCCGAGGGCCAACAGGTCGTTGGCGCACATGACAGCGGTGGGCCTCGGCGACCAGGCCAGGAGCGAGCTCACTGCTTCCTCGCCGCGGTCCGCCGTGAGGGCGTCCACGGGCAGCTCCCAGAGCACCGCCCCTTTAGCCCCAGCCCGACCAGCCCGGCCCCGCGCCCGGGCGCGGCGGAAAGCGCGGCGCGCCCCTGCACGCCGGTCGGCGCACTGGCGGATGGTCAGAGGCCCGTTCACGAAACCGACCACGTCGTGGCCGAGGCCGAGCAGATGGTTCGCCGCCAGCTCACCGCCCCGGACGTCGTCGACGGTCACCGAGCACAGGTCCAGCTTGCCGGCGTCGCGGTCGAGAAGGACTGTCGGCACGCCCCGCCCCGCCAGGGCGGCGAGGCTCCCCAGGTCTGGGCCGACCGGCGTGATCAGCACGCCGTCGACGCGGTGCTCCTCCAGCTCCCGCAGGTACCGGCGCTCGCGCTCGGGCGAGTCGTCGCTCGAGCAGACCATGAGGACGTAGCCCTTCTCGCTCAGGACACGCTCCACTCCCCGCACCATTTCGGCGAAAAAGGGGTTGGCGATGTCCAGCAGGACCACACCGACGGTACGGCTCCTGCCCACCCTTAGCTGGTGGGCGGCGGTACTGCGGATGAAGCCCGTGGCCTGGATCACCTCGAGCACCCGCGCCCGCGTGGCAGGCGCGACGGCGGCGGGGTTGTTTAGGACGTTGGAGACGGTGCCCAGCGACACTCTCGCCAGGCGGGCCACTTCCCGGATCGTCACCCGCCCTCCCGCACCGGGAGAATTGCTGGTCATAGCGCTGCTTGACAGCCTGTGGTCACGCTTCTAACATAGCGCCCGATGTCTGGTTGAAACGATTCATAGTCGACCACCGAGCTCTCTTGGTTGTACCTTTCGGGCTTCGTTCGGACGGGGAAGGGTGTGGAGCGAGAACCTACAGGAGTGAGCCGGCCCGAGGCGGCTGACGTGCAAAGCGGTCCCGGGGAGCCCACCGGCAGCTCTCCGTTGCTCGCGCTCGAGCACGCGAAGAAGGCGTTCGGGGCAGTCCGCGCGCTGGAGGACGGCTCCTTGGAGCTCTATGCCGGGGAGGCCCACGCCCTGGTCGGCGAGAACGGGGCCGGTAAGTCTACATTGGTCAAGATCTTGGCCGGCGTCTACCAGCCGGACGAGGGTGCCCTCCGGGTGCGGGGCCAGGACCTCGTCATAGCCGGGCCTGCCGCGGCGCGCGACGCTGGCATAGCGGTCATCTACCAGGAACCGACCTTGTTCCCGGACCTTACAGTTGCGGAGAACGTCTTCATGGGCCGCCAGCCCCTGCGCAGCGGCAGGCGTATCGACGCTCGCGCTATGCACCGCAGGGTCCTCGAGCTGCTCTCGCCCCTCGGGGTCCGCTTGGACCCGGACCGGATCGCGCGTGGCCTCTCTATCGCGGACCAGCAGATCGTCGAGATAGTGAAAGCCCTTTCGCTCGACGCGAAGGTCATCGTCATGGACGAGCCCACCGCAGCCCTGTCCGCCTACGAGGTGCAGCGGCTGTTCCGGGTGGTCGAGACCCTTCGCACCAGCGGCGCCGCGGTGCTGTTCATCTCGCATCGGCTCGAAGAGGTGTTCGCAATCTGCCAGCGGGTCACCGTCATGCGAGACGGCCATCGCGTGCTCTCCCGCCCTCTGGAGGGGCTCAGCGCCGACGACCTAGTGCGGGCCATGGTCGGGCGCGACGTGGCAGAGCGCGAACAAAAACCCAGTGGCAGGGGAGGCGACGTGGTGCTCGCAGTGCAGCGGCTCACTCGGGAGGGGGCCTTCGTCGACATCTCCTTCGAGGTCTGCGGCGGCGAGATAGTCGCCCTCGCTGGCCTCGTCGGCGCCGGCCGCACCGAGGTCGCCCGAGCTGTGTTCGGCATCGACCGTTACGACGCAGGCACGGTCTGGGTGGCCGGTAAGCGCCTGAAAAGAGGGGCACCGACGGCAGCGATGGCTGCAGGCATCGGCTTCGTGCCGGAGGACAGGCGCCTGCAGGGCCTGGTCATGGAGCTGTCGATCGCCGGCAACATCGCGTTGCCGTCGCTACGCCGCCTGAGGAGCTTCGGCCTGGTACGGCGTACCTCTGAGCACCGCTTCGCTACCGAGTGGGCGGGGCGCCTCCGCCTCAAGTACGGCCGCTTCTCCGACCCCGTCTCGACGTTATCGGGCGGCAACCAGCAAAAGGTCGTGCTGGCCAAATGGCTGAGCCGCCACCCGAAGCTCCTGATCGTCGATGAGCCGACACGGGGGATCGACGTGGCGGCCAAGAGCGAGGTACACCAGCTGCTCGTTGAGCTCGCTGGTCACGGTGTGGCTATCTTGATGATCTCCTCCGAGCTGCCCGAGGTCCTCCGGGTCGCCGACCGGGTGCTGGTGATGCGTGAAGGGCGCCTGGTTGCCGAGTTCTCTCAGCTGCAAGCGTCCGAGGAGTCCATAGTCGCTGCCGCGACAGGCCAGGTCGAAAGAGCCATCGCATGAGCGTCGAGACGCGCTCCGCATGAGCGCCGCGACCGGGGCGTTCGACGGCTTCGGGGCCGAACCAGCGAACAGCGCGCGCCGGCTCGTCGATCTCATCTTCCGGGCTCGTGAGCTCGGCATCATCGTCGTCCTCGCCTTGTTCGTCGGAGCCACCGCGACCATCCAGCCTCGGTTCGTGGACGGCCAGAACATCAAGTTCGTGTTCTACAACGCGACCATCTACGCCTTGCTCGCCCTGGGCGAGACCATGGTGGTCATCGCCAGGCACATCGACCTTTCCAACGGCGCGGTACTTGGGTTATCAGCGTACCTGTCGGCCAACCTCTTCTCAGAGGTCCACGGCATCCCGATAGTGGCGGTCTTCGGCGTCGGACTAGGGATCGGGGTGGCCTGCGGGCTCTTGAACGGCGCCGCCACCACGGTCCTGAGGGTCCCGAGCCTCGTCATCACCCTCGCCACGATGTACATCTTCCGCGCCATCGACGTGATCTTCGTCGGCGGCGGGCTGGTCGTCGCCAGCTCGTTACCCAATGCTTTCCTCGCCATTGCAAGTTCCAGCATCGGCCCGGTACCGTATGTCACACTCGGCGTTGCCCTCCTGATCGCGGTCGGCGCTTACTACCTGAGGTCCTTCCGGTCGGGCCGCGACCTTTACGCGATCGGCTCGAACCCTGACGCAGCCAGGTTGGCGGGCATAGCCGAGGGCCGGCGGGTGTTCATCGCCTTCGTCCTGAGCGGGGCCATCTCGGGAGTCGCCGGCGTATTGTGGGCTGCCAACTACGGCACCGTGGACTCTACCGCGGGCACGGGGTACGTGCTGCTCGTTATCGCCTCGGTCGTGGTCGGCGGCGTCAACATCTTCGGCGGGAGCGGTACTGTCGTCGGCGCAGCGCTCGGCGCCCTGCTCCTCGCCACCATTTACCAGGCGTTGGACGTTCTCGGGATCTCGCCTTTTTGGGACGACGCGATAGCGGGGGCCCTTATCTTAGTGGCCATCTCCCTCGACCGCCTGATCACGGTCCGCCTCACCAGGGCCCTGCGCAAAAGGAGCCCCCAGCGTGCGACCTGAGACGGCCACCCGCCCGCGGGTGGCGAGCTCTACGGCGGGGGAGACCGGTCGGTCACCCGGTTTGCGGGCACCGCGCTGGCAAGCGACGACGTCGAGGCAGCGCGCCGCCGACCATCTCCGGCGCTTCGCCAGGTGGGAGACGGTCTTGGCTGTCGCCCTGGCAGCGGTCATAGCGACGGGCACCGCGACCTCGCCGGAGTTCTCGAGCGCGACCAACATATTCAATATCGGCCTTTCCAACGGAGAGGTCGCCATAATGACGCTGCCCATGACGCTGATCATCCTGGCAGGCGAGATCGACCTGTCGATAGCGTCGACGATGGCCCTCGGGAGCAGCCTCATCGGCTACCTGTGGGACCAACACTGGGCAATGCCCGAGATCATTGTCTTCGTGGTTGCGGTCGGGGTGGTTTGCGGGATGCTCAACGGGCTCGTGATAACGCGCCTCGAGCTCCCGTCGCTCGCCGTCACGATAGGCACGATGACGCTCTACCAGGGGATCGCTGAGATCCTCCTCGGTCCTACAACTGTGTCGGGGTTCCCGCCGAGCTATACGACGGCTCTCGGCGTGAACCCTTTCCCCTACACGGACCTGTCGTACTCCGCCGTCGTCTTCATAGTCCTGGCCGTCGTGTTCGGCGTCGTCCTGCACGCGACACCGTTCGGGCGCACCGTGTTCGCGATCGGCTGGAACAAGGAGGCGGCCCTGTTCGCCGGGATCCGCGTGAAGCGGGTGAAGACCCTACTCTTCGTGGTCTCGGGCATGATCGGCGCCCTAGCGGGCATCCTGTACACCCTGAGCCTGAACACCGCTGAGCCGGATGCAGGCGCCAACCTGGTCCTGCCTGTCGTTGCCATTGCCCTCCTCGGCGGGGTCTCGATTTTTGGTGGCAAGGGGACACTGACGGGCGTGGTGCTCGCTGTGCTCGTTTACTGCGGCCTTTACAGCGCGCTGCTGTTGACGAGCTTTCCCGAGGACGCGCTTGGCATCGTCCCCGGGGCGCTACTGTTCTTGAGCGTCGCCTTGCCCAACGGACGCGAACTGATCGCCCGGGCGCGTAGCTTCAAGTACAGGCACCGCAGCGGTGCTCCCCAAGAGGCGGAAGGAGCGAAAGGAGGTCGTGCCGAACCGGGTACTTTAGCCGGAGCCGAAACGAAAGCCATCCCTTAGCAATGAAAGGATAGACAACCAGTATGTTTTCAACTTCTCGCAAGCGTAGGGCACCCCTTGCAGCTGTGCTCGCTGCCATGACAATGACGGCCGTGGTCGTCAGTGCAGGCCCCGCCATGGCAGCGGCCCATCACCAGCTGCGCAAGGGCCTCAAAGTCTTCGTCATCCCCAAGAACCTGGGCAACTCGTACTTCACGACCTCGGACAGCGTGAAGACCGGAGGGGCTCTGGCCGCGCTCAAGCAACTGGGCGAGGCGGGCAAGGAGACGAGCGGGACGGCCAGCACTCCTGCAGCCCAGTTGCCCGTCATTCAGGCGGACATCAGCAAGGGTGCGAACGCACTTATAATTTCCGCTACCGACCCGACGGCGCTGTGCCCCACGCTCGACTCGGCCATGAAAAAGGGCATCACCGTCGTCACGTACGACTCCGACGCCCCCAAGTGCCGCGACCTGTTCATCAACCAGGCGAGCCCCCAAGGCCTGGGTGAGACCGAGGTGGACATCATCGCAAACGAGATCCACCGCTCTGGCGAGATCGCCATCGTCTCGGCCACCGCTTCGGACACCAACCAGAACACCTGGATCCACTATATGAAGCTGGAGCTCAAGAAATACTCGAAGGTGAAGCTCGTGTCGACAGTTTATGGCAACGACGACACGGCGACCTCAGTGCGGGTGACCGAGGGCCTGCTCTCGAGCTACCCCAATCTGAAGGGCATCATCTCGCCTACTACCGTCGGGATTGCCGCTGCCGCGTCCGTGCTGGACAGCCCGAAGTACCGTGGCAAGGTCAAGCTCACCGGGCTCGGGACGCCCGACGAAATGAAGAAGTACGTAGCGGACGGCACGGTCACAGAGTTCGAGCTGTGGAACCCTGCGGACCTTGGCTACCTTGCTGGCTATGCCGCGGTCGAGCTGGCTTCGCATGCCATCACCAACGCCAAGGGCCAGACCTTCGCTGCCGGCAAATTGGGCAAGTACAAGGTCGGTGCCGACCACACCGTGCTGCTGGGCAAGCCGTTCGTCTTCGACAAGGCCAACATCAACAAGTTCAACTTCTGAACCTGCTGGCACCGAGGGGCGGGCCTCGCTGCCCGCCTCCTCGGTGCCTGGGGCATTTGAGGACGGCTCGGCGGCGCACCTCGTGCGGTGCCCGCCGTGCAGATTGGCGATGGAACACAAGCGAAGGAGGACTCTAATGGTGACCACACGTGAGGTGAAGCAAGCTTTACGCCAGCAATGGGTCGAGACGCCGTCGTGGGCGTACGGCAACACCGGGACGCGCTTCAAGGTCTTCAGGCACCCCGGGGCAGCGAGGGACGCGTACGAAAAGATCGACGACGCCGCCCTGGTCCACCGGCTGACCGGGGTCGCCCCGTCGGTGGCGCTCCACATACCCTGGGACCGCGTCGACGACTACGCCGACCTGGCCAAGCA
>JBOGGK010000262.1:0-8220 GCA_050744045.1 Acidimicrobiales bacterium
AAGGCGGGTGAGCACTCGGCCAGCAGTGCGTCGATTTCTTCCAGTAGTTGGGCGGTGTGCTTCTCACACGCCTCTTGGCGGTAGTCTCGCGCCTCCCTCGGCCTTATCGCCGGCACCGTGAGCTTCATCGGGGCCTCCTTGCCGTTCTCATCGGCCCGGGCCGAGCCCGCCTAAGCCTGGAGGCCTACTGCACGAGCTTGGAGATGTCCCGGGTGACGAGATAGGCCACGAGCGCCATGAGCGCCAGGTACAGGGCGGCGGCCACCCAGCGCCAGCCGTGGTCGGCCTGGAAGAAGCGCCTGATGGCCCGGACGTCGAAGACGAGCGCGGCTATGCCTACCGGGACGCCGACCGCCGGCCCCACCACGGGCAGTGCCCCCAGCCAAGGGGCCAGGACCGGGAAGACTATGTAGCTGAGCAGGCACCGGGTCGCCGAGAGGACGATGGACGAGCTGAAGATGTTGTGCACCCCGGGCTCGCCCTCGCGGTCCCGGACGCAGAGCGCGCAGCGGGCCGCCCGGTCGGGGAGGCCCCGCTTGCGCACCGCCCTGTCCTGGCTGCCTTGGCCGGGGCCGGCCCACTCGGTGACTTGTTCGGGGCCGGCCCACTCAGTGACCTCCACGAGAGCAAATCTACCGCTAGAAGGGCGGCTTTTGCCAGCGGGGCGGTGGCCCGAGAATGCCGCCGGGTGGCGTTGGCCGCTCACCCTCCCGCCTTGCTCGGGGTGGTGACCGCCTTGCCGCTCGGGGTGACGACCCACCAGGTACCGCCGTAGGTCCGGATGCCCTGGCCGGTCACCATACCCGCGCCCGTGTCCTGCTCGAAGGTGTAAAGGGCATGCCCGTCGTAGAGCACCTGCGACTCACCGCCATGGCGTTCGAACGTCGAGAGCAGGGACGTCTCCACCCCGGGCCCGGCTTTGAGGCTGCCGGTCACGTCGAGCGGCGGCCACACGATCGAGCAGGACCCGGTGCACTTGCTCTTACCCCGCGGGTCGGAGGTGAGCAGGTACAAGGTGCGGCCCGACCCGGTCACCAGGATCTTCCCGTAGCCCCGGGACGCCCGGACCGCCACCGTGGCGGCGCTCGGGGACGCCACCGTGACGACTGAGCCGGCGCTGTGGCCGGCGCCCCCGCCGCACGAGCTCAGCAGGAAAGGGACCAAAGCGGCTGGTGCAAGGGTGAGAACGGCCCGCGCTCGTCTGCCTGCAAGCCACTTACCCGCTCGTCCCGGCACCTCGGTGCGAGCTTACCGGCAAGCGCGGGCTATCTGGACCGCCCAGGCTCTTCAGGCGTCGGGCCGATGGGGACGGCGCAGGAGCACCTCCTGGGCCACGCTCGCCACCAGGGCGCCGTCCTGGGCGAACATCCGTCCCCGGCACAGGCCCCTCGAGTTGTACAGCGAGGACGCGCTGGCTTGGAACAGCAGCCAGTCGTCGGCCCGGAAGGGCCGGTGGAACCACAAGGCATGGTCGAGGCTCACCGGCCGCCAAGCCGGCCCCGGGGCGCACTTGGCTTCGTGCAGGGAGCTGACGAGCCACCCCGGCCCGCTGTCGGAGGCGTAGGCCAGGGCGGCGGCATGGGTGGCGGGCCGGTCGTCGAGCGCCTCCAGCACCCGGAACCAGCTGCAGGCGGCTGGCCGGCCCTCCGCCAGGTCCTGGTAGGAGCCCTCCACCGAGCGGATCTCGAACAATCCGCTCCAGCTCAGCTCCTTGCCCTCCTCGGGGCCGGCCACCTGGGGCCGCTCAGCCAGCTGGACGTCCATGGTGGGTGCACTCTCCACCTGGAACGAGGCGGACATGTTCAATATGGCCCCGGTCGACTGGCGGGCCACCACCTGGCGGGCCACGAAGCTGCGCCCGTCGCGAAGGCGCTCCACCTCGAAGCGCACCGGCTCGTCCGGGTCGCCCATGCGGATGAAATAGGCGTGCAGTGAGTGGGGCAGGTAACTGGGCTTCACCGTGAGCTCGGCCGCCCGCAGGGCCTGGGCCACGATCTGGCCTCCGTAGAGCCCGTGCCAGGGGTAATGGGGCCCGGCGCCCACGTAGGTGTCGGGGCCGTGGGAGGCCAGGTCCATCATGACCTTGAACGAGGGGTACACGGCAGGCTCAGTTGTTGTCCATGCGGGGGAAGAGGCTCTGCTCGAGCACCAGCTTGATGCCGGCGGCGACCGGGATCGCCACCAGCGCGCCGATTATGCCCAGGACGGCCCCCCCTATCACCACCGCCAGCACCGTGATCACGGGCGAGACATTGACGGCTTGGCGCATGACCCGGGGTACGAGCAGGTAGTCCTCCACCAAACGGTAGGCGATGTAGAAAACGGCGGTCGCTATGGCCACCGGTAGCGAGACGGCCAGCCCCACGAGGCTCACGATCACCCCGGCGATCGTGGAGCCGACCACGGGCACCAGGTCGAAAAGGGCGACCATCAGCGACAGCAGGATCGGGTAGGGGAGGCCGAAAGCGGTAGCCCACACGAAGGTCCCGAGACCCGCCACCAAAGAGGTGAACAAGTTGCCGAGCAGGTACCCGCCGACCCCGGCGAGCACGGCGTCTAGGAGCAGGCCGAAACGGTCGCGGCGGCTGTGGGGGACGAGGCGGGTGAAGAACCGCTTGATGGCGGGCAGCGCAGCCAGGAAGTAGATGGTGAGCACGACCACGATCAAGAACGCGCTGACGGCGCTCAGCACCACCTTGCCAGCGCCGAGCGCCCCGGTGGCGAGTTCTTTTGTCAGGCTCCCGGTGCCCGAGCCACCCAGGTAGTAGCTGAGGTGGAGCTGCTTGGCCAGGTGGCCGATCGTCCCGTGCCCGGAGCCGATCTCGGCCTTCCAGGCCGGCGCCGACTTGCTGAGCTCGTGCACCTCTTTTTGGATAGGCGAGATCGCCGAGTAGACGAAGCCGGCGACGACGGCCGCGCCTGCCAGGACCACGAGCAGCACCGCGAACGGCCGGCGCAGGCCGTGGCGGGTGGCGAAGCCGACCACGGGTTCGAGCCCGACCGCGATGAAGAGGGCGAGGAAAACCAAGACCAGCGTGCGGCGGATGGAATATACGGCCGCCCCCAAACCGATCGCCAGCAGCACCCCGACGGTGGCTACGAAGCCGACGACGAACGGGCTCTGGCGGTCGAAGGGCCGGCCCAGGCGGCGGGAGGCCCGTTGCCTGGCCCTGTCCTCGCCGGGGGCGCGACCGGGCACCTCGGTGGTTAGGTGCTCGGCTTGCCCGTCGGGGACGAGCGTGCGTTCGCGGGTGGGCCTGTCAGCCATCGCTCATAGGGCGTTCATCATTAGATGGTAGGCCGCTCCCGGCTGCGCGACCGGGTACCGCAGCGCTCGCCCTGCACTCGCCGTGGTCAGCACCCACCACCGAGATCCCGAGTTGCCACCGCCCGGCGGTGGTCGCGACGACTTCGGTCCACCCCCCGGGGGCGGGCGTCAGGCACACCTGGTCCGGCCGCGCCCCCTCGATGGACCAGTAACGGGACCAGCGCCACTTGAGAGTGCTCGTCCCGGGCCGGGAAAGCCGGACCGCCACCCGGCCCGGCCCGGCCGACGTGACCTCGCCCGGCGCGCTCGCCAAGCCGGTGGATCCCTGCACTTTCCACAGTTCCCAAACGGGGTTGTGCCACACCCGCAGCAGGCCCGGGACCCGGCCGGCACGCAGGAGGGCCCCTTCGGCGCTCGCCGCGTAGTCGAGGGGTGCCCGGGGGAGGGCGACGAAGGAGACCCCGTTCGAGAGGAGCCAGGCGCGGTAGGTCCCAGGGCGCAGCGGTCCGGGCCGGTAGAAGATGGCGGCGTAAGCCATGTCGAGCTGGCGTTCCCACCCGCGGGCCAGGGGGAACGCAGGAGCGACGTAGGCCGACTCCCAGTGGTGGGCGGTGGGCGGTACCTCGACCCGAGCCGGGGCGCCCCTGGTCAACGCGTGTAGTTCCTTGATAAGCGGCTGGTAGAAGGTGGCCACGCTCGAGGCACCGTCGGCCGGCCCGCCAAGTGCTTCCACTATCGGCGCCCAGGCCCACAGGGCGAGGGCGGCAGCTACTACGGCGGCCGCCGTGGCCACTGCGCCCGTCGTCTTGGCCACGGTGCCGCCCCCCGGCCACGCCACCCGCCACCGCCTGGCCGCCCGGGGCAGGTAGCACAGGACCAGGGGCACGCCGATGTAGCCGGCCAAGCGGCCATCGTTGTCGCCCATTGGTGTCGGCACGGCGAACAGCACGATGGTGACGACCCCGTAGAGGACGGCCCCCGCCCGGACCGCCAGATGGGCCCCCAACCAAGGGCCGGCCAGCAAGGCGCATATGGCCACCACCACGACGGCTTCGCTGAGCTCGAACGGGAAGTACCCGGGGCCGGGGAACAGCAGGGGGAGGGCGGCGCTGCCGGCGAACACCATGGCCCCGAGCGCCAAACGCCACCACCCCTGCCGGCGAGCTTCTCGACGCGGAGGCCGGGCCAGGTGGGCGACGCCCCAGGCGACGAGAGCGAGCGCCAGGAACGAGCCCGCCACCGGGGTGCACAGCCCGGCGAGGAGGCCGAGCACTATGCCCACCGCCGGCCGGCCGCCTCTCAGCACCGCGCCTGTCGACAGCCCGCCGCTTCGCCCCGGGCCGGCGCGCCCGCCGGCCATGCACGCCAGGCCACTCAGGGCCAGGGCTTCCCCCATCAAGGTGGGCAGTTGGCCGATGGCGAGCGGTATGGCGGTCGAAGCCGCGAAGTACCAGCTGGCCGCCGGGCGCCGGGCGAGCTCGGCCGAGGCCAGCCGGTCGAAGCCGAACGCGGCCAGGGCGCAGCACAAGACCGCCAACGGCCACAGGCCGAGCCAAGCCGCCGCAACGGGGAAGACCAGGCTGTAATTGAGCGGGAACGTGCCCCCGTACCATCCCGGGTCCCAGATGACGAGCCCATGCTGGGCCACCAGGCCGGCCCTGTAGATCTGAGCGGCCCAGTCGGTCCCCCGCCACCCCGCTGCCCAACAGACGACCCCTGCGGTGGCCGCCAGCAAAGCCGGGCCCCCCCGGGCGGCTGTAGCGGCGAGCACTGGGGCGGCGCGCCCGGCTAGGGGGTTGCCCGACCGGTCGACGGTGCGGGCCTGCGGCCCGGAGGTAGCGGTCAGTTGAGCCGGTGAGCCTTCGCGGAGGGAAGTGGCCAGGCCCATAGTCTTACCGACACTGCCGTGGTTCGGTTGGCCCGGCCCGGCCCCGGGGACTGCCTGGTCGCCCGGCTGGTCGCCGCCCGGTGCTGCCGGGTCGGCCGGCCATACCCGAGCCCCGGTCTTTTTTGCGGCAGGCTTGGGCCTATGGGAGAAAGTCCACGCAAACCGGGACCGTTGGGAACGACCATGCAGGACTTCCCCCTGACGGTCACCCACCTGTTCCGACACGGCCAGCAGGTCCATGCGAGAAGCGAGGTGGTGAGCTTCGACGGCGAGAGCATTTCGGCCACGAGCTACGCCGAAGTCGCCGAGCGTACCGAGCGGCTAGCTGGCGCGCTGGCCGGCCTCGGCATCGAGCGGGGCGACAGGGTGGGGACGCTTATGTGGAACAGCCAGGAGCACCTGGAGGCTTACTTCGCCGTCCCCTGCATGGGCGCTGTCCTCCACACGCTCAACCTCCGGCTGCCGCCCGCCGACCTCGGCCAGATAATGGCCGAAGCGGGGGACCGGGTGGTCATCGCCCATGCCAGCCTGCTGCCCTTGCTGTTGGCGGCGGCAGGAGAGGTGCCCTGCTTGGAGACGGTCCTGGTCGCTGCCGACCCCGGCCTCCCGGCCCCCGCCCTCGGCCGGCAGGGCGCCGTCGAGTACGCCCCGTACGAGGACGCCCTGTCTGCGGCCGGTCCATGGTCCTCGTGGCCGGAGCTGGAGGAACGCTCGCCCTGCGCCATCTGCTACACGAGCGGGACGACCGACTTGCCTCGGGGGGTCGTCTACAGCCACCGCTCCACGTTCTTGCACGCCCTTTGCACGTCGACCGGCGCAGTTTTCTCCCTCGGGACCGACGACGCCGTCCTCCCGCTGGTGCCTATGTTCCACGTCAACGCCTGGGGCATCCCCTACGCCAGCTGGATGCAGGGGGCCACCATCGTCATGCCGCACCGTTGGTTGATGGGAGGGCCGGTGTGCAAGCTGATAAAGCTGGCTCGCCCCACGGCCGCCTCCGGGGTGCCGACCATTTGGGCCTCGTTGCTCGAGTTCGCCGACGAGCACCCCTCGGAGGTCGATTTTTCCTCGCTGCGCTTGGCGAGCTCCGGTGGGGCGGCGTTGCCCCGGGCGATCATGGAGACCTTCAGGGACCGCTGGGGCGTGCAGATGGGGCAGGGTTGGGGCATGACCGAGACGAGCCCGGTGTGCACCTACACCCTGGTGGGGGGCGAGGGCGAGCGGGAGGACAAACCGCTTTCGGCCGGGCGCATCGTGCCCGGGGTCGAGATGCGCGTAGTCACCCCCGAAGGTGACATCGCCCCTCGCGACGGCTCGAGCGTGGGCGAGATAGAGGTACGCGGCCCGTGGGTGACCGCCTCGTACATCGGGGAGGACGAACAAGGGGCGCGGGGGGCGGGCCAGTTCCACGACGGGTGGCTCCGGACCGGTGACATCGGCACCCTCGACGAGGACGGCTACCTGACCATCTCGGACCGGCTGAAGGACGTGGTGAAGTCGGGGGGCGAGTGGATCTCGTCTTTACGGCTGGAGAACGAGCTCATGGCGCACCCTGGCGTCGCCGAAGCGGCCGTGGTGGCGGTGCCCGACGACCGCTGGGGGGAAAGGCCCATGGCTTTCGTGGTGCTGAGGCGCGGAGCGACGGTGGGGGAGGACGACCTGAAAAAGTACCTCGACGGCCGGGTCCCCCACTGGTGGGCGCCGGGCCACTGGGCCTTCGTGGCGGAGATCCCGAAGACCTCGGTGGGCAAGTACGACAAGGTCGCCCTGCGTGCCCGCTTCCCTGGCGGCTGATGCTTGGTCAGATCCCCGGCCGGTCGTCCTGCCAGGCTCCGCGGTGGAGCACTTGGGCGACGGTCTTGCGGGCCCTCGTGGCGGAGGTCGACGGCCTGTCGTCGGGGCAGGGCCAGCCCACGGCGACGGCGCCGATCGGTTCCCAGCCCTCGGGCACCCCGAGCTCCGCCAGGAGCAGGCGAGGAGGTCTCCGCAGGGAGAAAAAAAGGGCCCCGAGGCCCTCTTGGGCGAGCCCGAGCAGCAAGAGCATGGTGGCGAAGGCCGTGTCCACCAGCCAGTAGGGGACGGGCCACTCGGCCACCTGCTGGGGCCCGGCGGGCCCCTTGTCGGCCTCGGAGTAACGGTCCACGTAGGCCGCCCGGCTGGCCAGGGGCAGGACGACTGCCGGGGCGTTGAGGAGCCCGGGGTGGCTCGGGTGGGCGAGCCAGGAACGGTCGGTCGCGTGCTCCCAGAACCTCTTCGTCTGGCGCCCCTCGAGGACGACGAACGCCCAGCCCTGGGTGTTCCCGGCCGATGGGGCACGGGTCGCGAGCATGAGCGCCCGCTCCAGCACCTCGGCCCCAACCGGGCGATCCAAGAAGCTGCGGCACATCCGCCGCCGCGACACCACCACGTCGAGTTCCAACGTCGTCGAAGTTAGCCAGCCGAGGGAATGCCGACCAAGCTGGTAGGGTTTGGATAGGCATGCCTACCTTCCGCGATTTGTTGTCCGCAGTGCGTTCCCGGGTCACCGAGGTGACCCCTGCCGAGGCGGCGCAAATGCTCCGGCAGCCGGGTGCGGTGGCACTCGATGTGCGGGAGCCGGACGAGTACGAGCAGGGTGCCCTGGCCGGCGCCGTCCACATCCCCCGCGGCTACCTCGAGATGCAGGCCGGCGGGCGCCTGCCCCAGCAGGGGGCCCCGGTGGTCGTCTATTGCGCCGGCGGGACCCGTAGCGCCTTTGCCACCGAGACGTTGGCGCAGCTCGGCTACACCAACGCCGTCAGCATGACCGGCGGCTTCAACCGGTGGAAGGACGAAGGGCTGCCCTGGGAGCCGCCAGCCGTCCTCACCCCGGAGCAGCGCAACCGCTACCACCGGCACCTCCTCCTGCCCGAGGTCGACGTCGAGGGTCAGGTGAAGTTGCTGCGTTCCAAGGTGCTCCTGCTCGGGGCCGGGGGCCTGGGGTCGCCGGCCGCCCTCTACTTGGCGGCGGCCGGGGTCGGGACCATCGGCGTCGTCGACATGGACGTGGTCGACACGTCCAACCTGCAGCGCCAGATCCTCCACA
>JBOGGK010000263.1:0-5041 GCA_050744045.1 Acidimicrobiales bacterium
CGCATGAAGCTGACCGGCCCCGAAGCCGTACCCCCACCGCGCAGGCCTTCCTTGGACGAGCGGATCTTGGACAGGTTTGTCCCCGCCCCGGAACCACCTTTGAAGATCCGCCCCTCCTCCACGTACCAGTTGAGGATCGAGTCCATCGAGTCCTCCACCGACAGGATGAAGCAAGCCGAGGCCTGTTGGGGCACGCCGGCGACCCCGATGTTGAACCACACCGGAGAGTTGAACGCCGCCCGCTGGTGGACGACGAGCCACTTGAGCTCGGCCTCGAACGCCTCGGCCTCCGCCTGGTCGACGAAGTAGCCGTCCTTTTGCCCCCAAGCGGCAATTGTCCCTACCACCCGGTCCGCCACCTGCTTCAACGACCACTCCCGCTCGTGGGTGCCGAGGGTGCCCCGGAAGTACTTCTGGGCCCGGATGTTGGTGGCGTTGAGGCTCCAGTTGCTCGGCACCTCTACGCCGGTCTGCTCGAAGGCGACGGCCCCAGTGGCCCAGTGGGTGATGCGGGCGTCCCGGCGCTCCCAGGCGACCGTGCCGTAGGGGTCGGCACCCGGGGTGGTGAAGTGCCGGCGGATGCCGATGCCAGTCTGCTCGACGGCTATTGCCATGGTAAGGCTCCTCCTGTTCGGGACGCTGTCTGGGTGGCCTGCCTGGCACCCCACGACCTCTGGCGGGGTGCCGGCTCGTCTTCCCTGGTCAGGTGCTCTGCTGGCGCTGACCACAACCTGTTGTGGTCCGATCTCCTCAGTCTCTCCATCTAACACAAGATACGGGAAATACTGGCACGTAACTACATCTGTGTCAATAGCTCTTTTTACCCGGCCGGGCGAGCTTTCGCCGGGGGGCCCGGCGCGGCCCCCGGGGGCGGTCGGCAAGCACCCTGACCGGCCCTGGCCCCCGGCGGAGGGACCCGAGGCCGGACCTCTCGGCGGTCGAGGCAGGGCGGGCCCGGGCGGGCAGGCCAGGCCTCCGGCCGGGCGGGACCAGCACCTGAGCTCCCGGGGCACCTGCCCACCACGATAGGGCGGCCTCCCTGTGGACCTACAGATGCAAAGGCTGTGGATCTCCTGGGCAAGCCGCCACCTGGTGGCAGCGGAGCCGGGGTGCTTATGATCCAGCCATGCCGCCCGCCGGGCCACCTTTTTCCCAACGGGAGCGCTCGGCCTTGTGTGACCTACTGTGGGAGCTCGGCCCGGACGCTCCCACCCTGTGCGAGGGATGGCTCAGTGCCGACCTCGCCGCCCATCTGGCCACCAGGGACCGCCGCCCCGATGCGGTGCCGGGCATGGTGGCCAAGCTGGGCCCGTTGAGGACCTGGACGGAACGGGCACAGGAGCGGCTGCGGGACGCCACGACCTGGGACGCCCTCGTGGGCCGGGTGCGGTCGGGGCCTCCGCCGCTGCTGAGGCCACTCGACCCCGTCATCAACACGATCGAGTACTTCGTCCACCACGAGGACCTGCGCCGGGCCCAGCCGGGATGGGAGCCGCGTCCCCTGGCCGCCGCGGACGAGGCTCTCCTGTGGCGTCAGCTGCGTTGGACGAGGTTCATGGCGCCCCGGTCCGTGGCCCGGGTGGAGCCATCCGGCTACGCCCCCGTGGCCATCTCCAAGGGCGGCGGTGGAACGGTCCTGAACGGGCCGGTCGGCGAAGTGGTCCTGTGGCTCTCGGGCCGCAAGGGCGTGGCCCGGGTGGAAGAGGGCTCCGCCTGAAGGCCAAGCAGGGCGCCCGGGTACAAGCTCGGCCAGCCCAGAGCCCGAGCGGGGCCGCTCGGCGAGTGGCCGTCCCGCGAGTGGCCGTCCGGCGAGTGGCCGTCCCGCTCAGCCGAGCTTGGTGAGCGACCGCCGCAGGTTGCGGACCGCTTGGCCGATGCGCTGCTCGTTCTCGACCAAAGCAAAACGGACATAGCCCTCGCCCCCAAGCCCGAAACCCATACCCGGCGAGGCGGCGACGTGGGCGTCGCTCACCAGGTACTTGGCGAACTCGAGGGACCCCATCGCCTGGTACGGCTCCGGCACCGGCGCCCAGACGAACATGGTGCCGAAGGGTTTGGCCACGGGCCAGCCGATCCGGTTGAGCCCGTCCACCAGAGCGTCGCGCCTGGACCTGTAGATCGCGTTGACGGCCTTCGGGTAGTCGGGCGCCTCGTTGAGCGCGACTATCGAAGCGATCTGGATGGGCTGGAAGGCCCCGTAGTCCAGGTAGCTCTTCAGCTTGGTGAGGGCCCCTACGACGGCGGCATTGCCTACGGCGAAAGCCACTCTCCACCCGGCCATGGAAAAGCTCTTGGTCAAGGTGTAAAGCTCGACCGCGACGTCCTTGCCCCCCGGCACCTGCAGGACCGAGGGGGGCTCAGGACCGTCGAAATAGGTGTCGGAATAGGCGAAATCGTGTACCAGTACGACGTCGCGTTCGGTGGCGAAAGCCACGATCTTTTTCATCCACGCCAGGTCCACGCACTCGGTGGTCGGGTTGTGGGGGAACGAAAAGACCACCACTTTTGGCTTGGGCCACGCCCCCTCCCAAGCCGCCTCCAGGTTGGCGAAGAAGTCTTCGCCGGGGCCGAGCCGGACGTAGCGGACGTCGGCGCCGGCGAACAACGGCGCGTACAGGTGGATCGGGTACGACGGGGAGGGCACCAGCGTCGTGTCGCCCGGTCCCACCAGGACCCACATGAGGTGGGAAAGCCCCTCCTTCGCCCCGATGGTAAAAACGACCTCGGTCTCGGGGTCGACGGCGACACCGAAGCGCCGCCGGTAGAGGCTGGAAACGGCGAGGCGCAAGTTGGGCAGCCCCCGCGAGGACGAGTAACGGTGGTTGCGCGGGTTGTGGGCCGCCTCAGCCAGCTTTTCCACCGCCACCGGCGGGCTCGGGATGTCGGGGTTGCCGAAGCCGAGGTCGATGACGTCTTCGCCAGCGCGGCGGGCCTCGTCTCGCAACTGGTTGATCGCAGCGAAGACATAGGGCGGCAGCCCGGTTATACGGCGGAACTCCACGCGGCCTCCTCGAAGGCCGGCTTCAACGACCGGCCGGCTTCAACGACAGGCCCTCTCGGAGGCCAGCAGCGCCGCCCCGACGGCGCCGGCTCGCGCTCCCAACTGGGCCGCCAGCACCTCGACCCCCCGGGCACCGGGCGCCTCCACCAGCTCGGCGAAAGCCTCTCGCACCGGGCCCAGCACCACCCTCTCGGCCTCTATCAGCCCTCCACCGAGGACGATGACAGGGGGGTCGAAGGCGTTCGCCAGGTTTGCCAGGCCGAGGGCCAGCCACCAGGCGAACTCCCGCATGACCCGGAGCGCCTCGGGGTCGCCGGCAAGTGCTGATGCGGTGACGTGTTCACCGCGCACCGCCTCGGGGTCGCCGCCCGCCCGGTCCACGACTGCGGTCAACTTCCCGGCCAGCGCCGCCTGGCGGGCGAGGCTCCCCAGGCCGTTGCCCGAAGCGAAGCGCTCCCAGCAACCTCTCTTCCCGCACGGGCAGGGCGGGCCTTGGGGGTCTACCACCATGTGGCCGACCTCCCCGGCGAACCCGTGCGCGCCCTCGAGCAGCCGCCCGCCTATCACCGCTCCCCCGCCTATCCCAGTCCCCAGGGTGACCATCAGCATTTCCTCATGCCCCCGGCCGGCCCCCAGGCGGTGCTCGGCCCAACACGCGGCGGTGGCGTCGTTCACCACCACGGTGGTCGTCCCGGCGGGGCGGCGCCTGGTCAGCCGGCCGCGCAGGTCGACGCCGTCGACATCGTGCAGGTGCGGGCAGAAATGGGCGGCCCCGGTGCGGTCCACCATACCCGGGCAACCCACGCCGAGCGGCAGGGGCCGCGAAGCCCCGGCGGTGCCACCGACCCGGGCGCTTACGTCGAGGACCGCTTCTACCAGGTCGTCGGCACCCGTCGGGGTCGGTAGCTTCTCCGACATCTCCACCTCGCCGGTAGGGAGGAGGAGGAGCGCGAGCAACTTCGAGCCACCGATGTCGACCCCGACGGCGGGCCCCGTCGTGGGGCCGGGACGCGTGCTCAAGGCCCCAATCGTAGGGGCAAACCCGGGCGAGCGCCTTCCCGGGGGGCAGCCTTCCCCGCCGCACGGCGGTCGCGGGGCGCAGGATCTCTTCCCGGGCAAGCAGCCTTCCCGAGCACACGGCCTTCCCGGCCCAGGCCCTTCCCGGGGCGGCCCGCAGTTGGCTACACCGAGCTGAAACGGTGCAAAGCCACCGCAGATGCCGCAGCTACGTTGAGCGAGTCGACACCTGCTGCCATCGGGACCCGGACGGGCCGGCACGCCTCCAGCACAGGGCAGGTCAAGCCGTGCCGCTCTGAACCGACCACGAGGGCCACCTTCTGACCCCAGAGCTCGCCCGAGACCTGTTCCACCGTCTCTGCGCCCGGCCGAGGGGTCAACGCCAGCAAGGCAAATCCATGGGCGGCGAGCAGGCCCAGCGAACCGGGCCAAGGCTCCAGCCGGGCGAAGGGGACCCGCAGCACCCAGCCGAGCGAAACCCTGACGGTCCGCCGGTAAAGGGGGTCAGCGCACGTGGGGTCCATCAGCACCGCGCCGACGCCAAAAGCGGCGCAGTTGCGGAACAACGACCCCAGGTTTTCCTGGTCGTTCACGCCTTCAACGACCACGACCGGGGAGCGCAGGCCGCCGGCCAGCAACTCGGCCACCCGCAGGGGGGGCAGGCGGGCGGCGGCGGCCAGCAGGCCGCGGTGGACATCGAAACCGGCGACCTCGTTCATGACCTGCCGGGTGGCCGCGTACACCGGCACCCGGGCCGGCATGGGCAGTCCCTCCAGCTCCCGGGAGCGTCGCTTCAGGACGAGCACGGAAAGGAGCTCGTAGGGCGAAGCGAGCGCTGCCTCGAGGGCCAGCCATCCTTCGATCACGAAGTACCCGGCCGCCGGCTCGCTCCGCCGGCGCAGCGCAGAGTCCTTCAGACGCCGGTAAGGTGCCAGCCTCGGATCTGCCGGATCGGAGATCTCCTCGACAATCGGGGGTCAGGCCTCGACTCTGGCCCGCAGCTCTTTCAGGGCGGTATAGGTG
>JBOGGK010000264.1:0-7429 GCA_050744045.1 Acidimicrobiales bacterium
CGGCGATCGGCGAAGCTGGTGGGTGCGTGGGCTAGAGGCCGGCGGGCGCTGGGCAGGCGGGCGCTGGGCCGGCGGGCCGCTATACCTGTCCGCCGAGCGGCCAAACCTTGGCGCTCCGCTTCGGCAAACAAATGTTCGACCTGGTACCCTTGATGCCATGTCTGACCGGCTCATTGTGCGGGGAGCCCGCGAGCACAACCTGAGGGACGTGTCCCTTGACCTGCCCAGAGACCGCCTCATCGTGTTCACCGGGCTGTCCGGTTCGGGCAAGAGCAGCTTGGCTTTCGACACCATCTACGCCGAGGGCCAGCGGCGCTACGTCGAGTCGTTGTCTGCCTACGCCCGGCAGTTCCTCGGCCAGATGGACAAGCCGGACGTCGACTTCATCGAGGGCCTCTCGCCGGCCATCTCTATCGACCAGAAGTCGGCGTCGCGCAACCCCCGCAGCACGGTCGGCACGATAACCGAGATATACGACTACCTTCGCCTCCTCTTTGCCCGGGTCGGGATCCCGCACTGCCCCAAGGACGGCAGCGTCGTGTCCCGCCAGACGCCCCAGCAGATCGTCGACCGGGTGCTCACCTTGTCCCAGGGCACCCGAGTCCAGGTGCTGGCACCCGTCGTCCGGGGCCGTAAGGGGGAGTACAGCAGCTTGTTCGACGAGCTGGCCGGCCAGGGTTACGCCCGGGCACGCGTCGATGGCACCGTCTGCGAGCTGTCCGAGGTACCGAAACTGGCCCGCTACGAGGCCCACACGATCGAAGTGGTCGTCGACCGGCTCGTGCTGCGGGCCGGCATCGAGCGACGTTTGACCGACTCGTTGGAGACGGCGCTCAAATTGGCCGACGGCGTCGCCGAGGTGCAGGTCGTCCCGGCTGATGGCGCCGAGCCCGAGACGTTGGTCTTTTCGCAGCATCTCGCCTGCCCGCTGTGCGGGACCTCCTTCGACGAGCTGGCACCGCGCAACTTTTCGTTCAACTCGCCCTACGGCGCATGCCCTCGCTGCGACGGCCTCGGCACCCGCTACGAGGTGGACCCCGAGCTCGTCGTCCCCGACCCCGACTGCTCGATCGAGGACGGCGCCGTTGCCCCCTGGGGCGGGGCGCGAGGCGAGTACTTCGGCCGGCTGCTCGAGGCGGTGGCCGAGACGTTCGGGATATCGACCTCGGCCCCCTGGCGCAAGCTGAAAAAGCAGGAGCAGAAGGTCATCCTGTACGGCTCGGGCACCACCCAGGTCCACCTGCACTACAGGAACCGCTACGGCCGCACCCGCTCTTACTACACCAACTACGAAGGCGTCGTCCCGTACCTCCAGAGGCGCCACGCCGAAGCCGAGTCGGACACGATGCGCGAGCAGATCGAAGGCTACATGCGCGAGGTCCCCTGCAGCGAGTGTGGGGGAGCGCGCCTAAAGCCCGAGACCTTGGCCGTGAGCGTCGGGGGCTTCAACATCTTCCAGCTCTGCGACCTGTCGATACGCGCCGCCGCGGCGTTCGTGCAAGGCCTCACCCTGTCCGAGCGCGACCACCTGATCGCCGACCGGGTCCTCAGAGAGGTGAGGGCACGTTTGCAGTTCCTCGTCGACGTGGGCCTGGACTACTTGAGCCTCAACCGCAACGCCGGGACGCTGGCCGGTGGCGAGGCGCAGCGCATCAGGCTCGCCTCCCAGATCGGCAGCGGCCTGGTAGGGGTCCTCTACGTCCTCGACGAGCCTTCCATCGGGTTGCACCAGCGCGACAACCGCAAACTGATCGACACCTTGGTGCGGCTCCGGGACCTGGGCAACACCGTCATCGTGGTCGAGCACGACGAAGAGACGATCCGCACCGCCGACCACGTGGTGGACATCGGGCCCGGGGCCGGTGAGCACGGCGGGCGCATTGTCGTCTCGGGCACGGTAAAGGAGCTGACGCGGAGCAAGGAGTCCCTGACTGGCCAGTACCTGTCGGGGAAGCGTTTCGTGCCGCTGCCCGCCAGGCGGCGGGAACCGAGAGGCTGGCTGGTCGTCAGGGGGGCCAGGGAGCACAACCTGCGCGACATCGATGTGGAGTTCCCGGTCGGCTGTTTCATAGTCGTGACGGGCGTGTCCGGTTCGGGCAAGTCCACCCTCGTCAACGACATCCTCCTGCGGGCGTTGATGCAGCGCATATACAGGTCGAAGGAGGTCCCCGGCCGGCACCGGCGGGTCGAGGGTGCGGACGCCTTCGACAAGGTGGTGGACGTCGACCAGTCGCCCATCGGGCGCACGCCGCGCAGCAACCCGGCTACCTATACGGGCGTGTTCGACCACGTCCGGCGGCTCTTCGCTTCCACGACCGAGTCCAAGGTGCGCGGTTACCAACCGGGCCGGTTCTCGTTCAACGTCAACGGAGGCCGCTGCCAGGCCTGCGCGGGGGACGGCACCATAAAGATAGAGATGCACTTCCTGCCCGACGTTTACGTCCCTTGCGAGGTCTGCAAGGGCGCCCGTTATAACCGCGACACCCTCGACGTGACCTTCAAAGGCAAAAATATCGCCGAGGTGCTCGACTTGTCGTGCGAGGAGGCGGCCGATTACTTTTCCAACCAGCCCGTCATCTCCCGCCACATGACGACCCTGGTCGACGTGGGCCTTGGCTACGTGAAGCTCGGCCAGCCGGCGCCGACGCTTTCGGGCGGGGAGGCGCAGCGGATAAAGCTGGCGTCGGAGCTGTCGCGGCGTTCTACGGGCAGGACCCTCTATGTGCTGGACGAGCCCACCACCGGGCTGCATTTCGAGGACGTGCGCAAGCTGCTCGGGGTGCTGAGCCGCCTGGTCGACCAGGGTAACACCGTGATCGTCATCGAGCACAACCTGGACGTCATAAAAACTGCCGACTGGCTTATAGATCTCGGTCCTGAGGGAGGTGACGGCGGCGGCGAGGTTGTCGCCACGGGCACGCCCGAGGACGTGGCCAAGTGCTCGACCAGTTTCACTGGCCAGTTCCTGGAGCCGCTGCTAACCGACCTACCCCGCGCCCGGCTCTGACCGGGCCGGTGGCCGCCGGCTCACGGGCAGAGGGCCAAGGCCCTCCCGGCCGGGTCGAGCAACACGGCCAGGCCCGGCCGCCCCGGCAGGCGCCAACGGTCGCCGGTTACGGCCCAGGACGGCCCGAGCCGCTCGAGGCTCTCGCTCGCTGGCATCTGTGGAGCAGCCCGCTCTCCTGGCGCCGGCCCGGCCGGTGCACCCAGCTCTTCGAGCACCACCAGCACTGCGCCCTCCCCCCCGGTTACTACCAGCTCGCCGTCTTGGCGCACCACCACCGGGCCCAGCGGTGCGCAGGAGATGGCCACCCGGCCCCGGCGGAGCGCCTCCAGGATGTCGCCGGGCTGGGGAGCGGCGCCGTCGTCGGGGACTTCCACCCAGGTGGTGGGCCGGCCCGGCGCCCGCTCGGCCCCGCTCCCGTCCGCCTGCGCCGGGCGGTGGAAGTCGCTTCCCCCGACCGGGACCGGCCGCCCGAGCGAGGCCCAGAAGCGGGCCGCCCCGGTGCCGCGGCGGTCCCAGGTCTGGTGCCACAGCTCCACGCAATCCACCGTCGCGCTCATCGGTTGGCGCCAGCCCAGTGGTTCGGCCAGGGGGTGGTTGACCGACATCAGGCCGCCTCGACCGGAGGCCTGTGCGGCCCAGGCGTCGGCACTCTGGCGGAAATCGACCCAGCCGACGTCGCCGAAACAGTTGGCATGCCCGTCGGGGGTGGTGACTTCCTGGCCGGGGAGCAGGTAGATGCCGTAGCGCTCGCTCACCTCCGGGAGGCTGGCGAAATGGCTCACGGTGTTGTGGTCAGTGACGGCCAGGTAGTCGAGGCCGCCCCCCCGGGCGAGCGCGGCGAGGCCGGCCACGGCGAGGCTACCGTCGGAGTGCTCGCTGTGGGCATGCAGGTCGCCGGCGGCCCAGCGGTGCCCGGGCGAGGCGGGAGGGCGTTGCAGCGCGCCCACCTCGGGGGCAGGCGGCGCCTCGGCCGGGGGAGGGGGGGCGAGCGGCTCGCCGCCGCCGACCTCGACCGTGATCTCAGCCCCGTCGTCGGGCACGAGGTACAGGCCGAGCAGCACAGACCATTCGCCCTCGGGCAGGTCGCCCGGCAGGTAACCCGGCGTGGCCCAAGCCGGCGTCACCGAGACAGAGGATCTCTCGCCCCCGGACCAGCCCCGGAAGCCGAGCGGGGAGAACAGGCCGAGGTCGACCACGGCACGGGTGTGGTCGTAGGAAAGCTCGACGGTGACCGAACGCCAGCTACTGCTCACTTCGAACGGGACGTACTGGTAGTACGAGGCCTGGCGGTCCAGCGGTCCGAAGCGCGCCCGGTACCTCATCGGCTCCCCGCTGCCACCCCGCCGGCCGCCGCCGCTCCCGCCTCGGCCGGGACGTGCGGCTCCTCGCTCAACAGGTTCCCGGTCTCGGGGTCGTAGAGCAAGGCCCTCGCCCAGTCGGCACCGGCGAACACCTGCTGGCCGGGCTGGAACCCGGAGCCTTCGGGCACCACCGCCTGGAGCGGCCCTGCCCCCGACGAGTGCTCCATGGTCACGAGGCTGGTCGTGCCCAGCTCCTCCACCACCTCGACGTGGGCGGCCAGCGCGCTCGGCGTGGCCTGGCGGCCGAGCGTCACGTACTCGGGGCGGATCCCGATCACCACCCGGGCCGACCCGGCGAGGTGCCCGGGGGCGCCGGGGGGGAGGGGTACCTTGTCCCGGCCGACGGCGAGGGCGCCGCCCGACACCGCTGCTGGCAGGAGGTTCATCGGCGTCGACCCGATGAACTGGGCGACGAAGAGGTTGGCCGGGCGGTGGAAGACTTCCGAAGGCGGTCCGACCTGGCGGATCACCCCTCGCTCCATCACCGCGATCCGGTCGGCCAGGGCGAGGGTCTCGGACTGGTCGTGGGTGACGTAGACGGTCGTCGTCGGCACTTCGCGGTGGAGCCGCTTGAGGAGGGTCCTCGCCTCCATACGCAAGCGGGCGTCCAGGTTGGACAGGGGCTTGTCGAACAGGAAGATCACCGGGTCGCAGGCGATCGCCCGGGCGAGCGCGACGCGCTGCTGCTGCCCGCCCGAGAGCTGGGCGGGGCGCCGGTCCATCATCTCGGCCAACCCGAGGTGCCCGCCGCTGTCCTCGGCGCGCCGCCGCCGGGCGAGCTTGTCCACCTTGCGCACCTTGAGTGGGTAGGCGATGTTGTCGGCCACCGTCATGTGGGGGAACAAGGCGTAGTCCTGGAAGACCATCGCCACGTTGCGCCGGCCGGGCGGCACCGAGGTGACGTCCCGGTTGCCGATAGCGACCCGGCCTGAGCTCGGGGACTCGAGGCCGGCGAGGATCCGCAGCAGGGTCGTCTTGCCGCACCCGGAGGGGCCGAGGAGGGCGAACATCTCCCCGTCGGAGATCGACAGGCTCAAGTTGTCGAGCGCCTTCACGCCGTTGGGGAAGACCTTGCTCAGCGAAGCGACCGACACCCCCGGCATCAGCTCTTGATCCCCCCGTGGAAGCGGAAGCCGTACTTGTGCTGGACCACGAGGTAGATCACCACCACGGGCAGGGTGTAGACAAGGGAGAAGGCCGCCAGGAGGGGGAGCACCGCCGAACCGCCATAGTCGTAGAAGCTGTATATCTCGACCGCTGCGGGCTGGAGGCTAGGGCTGCTCAAGAGGATGTAGGGCGTGAGGAAGCTCCCCCACACCGTGACGATGGTCCACACCGCGATGACGGCGATGCCGGGGCGGACCAGGGGCGCCACTATGTCCTTCAGGATCTGGAACGGGCTCGCCCCGAACACCCGGGCCGACTCTTCATAGCTCGAAGGCGTCGAGTCCATGAAGTCCTTCAGGATGAAGATGGACGCGGGCAGCGTGCCGCCGGCCAGTACCAGGACCACGCCGACCAGGCTGTTGATCAGGTGCAGGTCGTAGACGAGCAGGAAGATGGGGACCATGGCGGCCGAGCCGGTCACGACCGAGGAAAAAAGCAGCAAGACATAGAGCAGGATGTCCCGGCCTATGACCTTGACCCGGCTCAGTGCGTAGGCGGCCAGGGAAGCGCATATAACTACCACGACCATGGTGGCGACGGCGAGGATGATCGAGTTGCGCAGCGACGACAGGGCGTCGGCGCTGTGGAACACGAGGGAGAAGTTGCGCAGGGTGGGGTTGACCAGACCGGCGGTGAAGGTGGGGTGAGCCTCGAAGGGGGCCAGTACGAGCCAGGCCATGGGCAGGGCGAAAAAGGCGGCGCACAAGACCACGAATAGGTAGAACGCCGCTCTACCTACGAACAGCCGGAGGAAGGCGACGTTGTAGACGAACACGGGCAGCGTCTGGGTGCGCCCGTTCGGCCCCCCTCCGGTCAGCAAAAACGGGGTGAAGTCGTTGAAGGTCCACAAGCTGATGAGCAGCATGTCGGTCAGCACGTGGCCCTTGATACGGGGGAGCACGACATCGCGCAGTTGCTGGAAGCCCGAGGCGCCCGTGAGTTTTGCCGTCTCCAGGAACGATGGCGGGACGGTCTGCAGCGCGCCGCGGAACAGCATCATGGAAAAGGCCGTGCCTCTCCAGACGTTGAAGATGATGAGGGATATGAGGGGGAATTGGAGGAACCAGTTGGTGGAGATGTGCAGGATGGCGTCGAGGGTGCCCTGTTCGACGAGGGGCCCGATGCTGCCTTGGAGGTAGCTGATCCAAAGGAAGGCGACGACCGAGGAGGGCACGATCCAGGCCACGATCGCGAGCGACTCCACGACGCTGCGAAGCGGGCTGTGCCAGTCCTTAAACTTCCAGGCGAGCGCGAAGCCGAGCGCCACCTGGCCGACTATCGCCGAACCGAACACGTACAACAAGGTGATGGCTAGGGAGCTGCCGAAGCTGGGGTCGCCGAGCGCGGCCCGGTAGTTGCCCAGGCCCTCGAAGGCGGGGTGCACGGCGGCTCGCCCGGTGAGCCGGTAGTCAGTCAGGCCCAGGTAGAGCGTCCAGACGGCCGGGAACACCAAGAACAGGGCGATCAGGACCATCCCCGGGCTCAAGAATGCGCCCGCCCATTTTCGCCCCAACCCGGAGGCGCCGGCGGCCTCGAGCGAGGCCGCCGGCAGTTCTCTCAGCGTTTCGGTGCCCGCAGCTCCCGGTGCCGGCTCAGGAGCCGCTGACGTGGGCGGCACCGACGAGAGTATTGAGCGTCTTCACGTAGGCTCCGACAGCTTTGTTCACGCTCATGCCCGTGGCCAGGTTTTGGGCCAGGCTCTGTATGTCGGTCGACACCTGTGGGTAAACCGCGAGCGACGGCCGGATGGCGGATATGGGCAGGACTTTCTTGACGATGTACTCGAGCAGAGGGTAGCGGCTCAACGCGGCTTTGTTGACATCGCGGCGGGAGTCGATCTCGGGCTTGCCCTTTATCAGGTCGAGTTGGAGCGGCTTGGAGTACATGTGACTCA
>JBOGGK010000265.1:0-3352 GCA_050744045.1 Acidimicrobiales bacterium
GAAGTACCTGGGACCCACCCCGACGTGACCGCGCCGGGTACCGTGAGCCCCGGTGGTGAGGAGACGGGCCCGGCTGCTGACAGCGCCCGCGGCGAGGCCGCTGCTCCGCAGACCGTCCGTGCTGGAGAAGAGACAGCGGCGCACCGGTCCGACCCCTAAGGGCACAGGCCGGCCGGCAGCAGGTGGAAGGCCTGGAATACGAACCCGACCCTGCGCTGTACCGCGGTGCGGCGCGGTCGTCACGCAGGTTGTTCCAACCTGTGGCCCGGAGCACCGCCAGCCGCAGCCCCCGAGGGCCGCGCCCCCGCACTCAGATGAGCGTGGCCGCCTTCGACAGGGTTTCCCGCAGGACCCCGGTCATCAGGTCGAAGTGCTCCTGCTCGCAAATGAGCGGCGGCGCCAGCTGGACGACGGGGTCCCCCCGGTCGTCGGCTCGGCACACGAGGCCCGCCTCGAACAGCGCCGGCGAGAGGAAGCCGCGCAGCAACCTCTCGCTTTCCTCGTCGGTGAAGGACTCTTTCGTAGCTTTGTCCTTTACCAGCTCTATCCCGTAGAAATAGCCGTCCCCCCGCACGTCGCCGACGATGGGCAGGTCGAGCAGCGACTCCAGGGACGAACGGAAGGCGCCCTCGTTGGCCCGCACCCGCTCGAGCAGGCGCTCCTCCTCGAACAGCTCGAGGTTGGCCAGGGCCACGGCCGAGGACACCGGGTGGCCGGCGAAGGTGATGCCGTGGGCGAACGACGCCGTCCCGTGCAGGAACGGCTCGATCAGGCGCTCACTGGCGAGCAACGCACCTATGGGCGAGTACCCCGAGGTCAGGCCCTTGGCCACCGTGATCATGTCCGGCTGGTAGCCGTAGCGCTGCGCCCCGAACCAATGCCCGAGGCGCCCGAAGGCGCAGATGACTTCGTCGGAGACGAGCAGCACGCCGTAGCGGTCGCAGATCTCGCGCACCCGCTGGAAGTAGCCGGGCGGGGGGACGAAGCAGCCGCCCGAATTTTGCACCGGCTCCAAGAACACCGCCGCCACCGTCTCGGGGCCCTCCTCCTCTATGCGTTGGGCTATCTGGTCGGCGGCCCACAGGCCGAAGGCGCGGGGGTCGTCACCGTGGACGGGGGCACGGTAGAAGTCGGTGTTGGGGACGTGCGAGGTGCCCGGGACGAGCGGCTCGAACGGCGCCTTTATCGCGTCCAGCCCGGTGATCGAAAGTGCCCCCATGGTGGTGCCGTGGTAGGCGATCTCGCGCGAGATTGCTTTGGTCCGCCCGGGCTGGCCGATGGCCCTGAAGTACTGCCGGGCGAGCTTCCAGGCCGACTCCACCGCCTCGCTGCCCCCGGTCGTGAAGAACACCCGGCTTATGTCGCCGGGGGCGAGCTCGGCCAGGCGTTCGGCCAGCTCGATGGCGGCGGGGTGGGCGTAGCTCCACAGCGGGAAGTACCCAAGCTGCTCGGCCTGGGCCCCGGCGGCCTCGGCCAACTTGCGGCGCCCGTGGCCCACCTGGACCACGAACAGCCCGGATAGGCCGTCCAGGTACCGCTTCCCCCCCGAGTCCCACACCCAGGGCCCCTCCCCCCGGGCGATCACGGGCACGGGGTGCTCGGCGTAGGTGGCCATCCGGCTGAAGTGCATCCAGAGGTGGCGCTTGGCGGCGTCCTGCAGGCGATCGGGCGAGAGCGGCATAGTTTTCACAGTAACCACTAACTGCCAGTAGGTAGGAAAGGGGGACGTATGTCCCAGACGAGCGCCGGCAACCGGCCCCGGCTTTCAGCCGCGGCGGGCGGAGAGCTACAAAACCTGGTCCACGGCACCTGGTCGCCTCCCGCCAGCGGGAGGACCACGCCGGTGGTGGACCCCTGCACGGGGTCGGTCTATGCGGAGGCGCCTCTTTCGGGGCCCGAGGACGTCGACGCCGCCTGCCGCTCGGCCGCCCAGGCCTTCGAGGCCTGGCGCGACACCACCCCCTCCCACCGCCAGCGCCTGTTGCTTGCCCTGGCCGACGCTGTCGAGGCCCACGCCGACGAGCTGGTAGCCGGCGAGTGCGCCAACACAGGCAAGCCCGTGGGGCTCACCACCTCTGAGGAGATGCCGCCGGCCATCGACCAGATCAGGTTCTTCGCCGGCGCCGCCCGCTGCCTCGAAGGGCGCGCCGCGGGCGAGTACATGGAGGGCTATACCAGCTGGCTCCGGCGGGAACCGGTCGGGGTGGTCGCCCAGGTGACGCCGTGGAACTACCCCCTCATGATGGCCATCTGGAAGATCTCGCCCGCCCTCGCCGCCGGCAACACCGTAGTCCTGAAGCCGTCCGAGACCACCCCGGTCACCACCTTGATGCTGGCCGAGCTGGCCAACGGCATCTTCCCCCCCGGGGTGCTGAACGTCATCTGCGGGGACCGGGAGACGGGCAAAGCGCTCGTCGCCCACCCGGTCCCCCGCATGGTGGCCATAACCGGGAGCGTCCGGGCGGGCAGGGAGGTCGCCCAGGCGGCCAGCGCTGACGTGAAGCGAGTCCACTTGGAGCTCGGGGGCAAGGCCCCGGTGATCGTCTTCGGCGACGTGGACGCGGCTTCGGTGGCCGAGGCGATCGCCATGGCCGGCTACTTCAACGCCGGCCAGGACTGCACGGCCGCCACCCGGGTGCTGGCCGAGCCCCGAGTTTACGACGACCTGGTGGCGTCCCTCGGCGATGCGGCGGGCAAGACCCGCACCGGCGACCTGGGAGATGGCGACGCCGCCTTCGGGCCGCTCAACAACAACGACCAGTTGGGCCGGGTCGAGGGTTTCATGGAACGCCTCCCTGGCCACGTCCAAGTCGTCGCCGGGGGCAAGAGGCTGGCGCGACCCGGGTACTTTTTCCCGGCCACGGTGCTTTCGGGCGTCGAACCCGACGACGAGGTCGCCCAGACCGAGATATTCGGCCCGGTGGTCACCGTCCAGCGCTTCAGCGACGAGGCCCAAGCGGTCGCCTGGGCCAACAGCGTCGAGTACGGCCTGGCGTCGAGCGTGTGGACCAAGGACCACGCCCGGGCGCTGCGGGTCTCCCGCCAGCTCGACTTCGGCTGCGAGTGGATCAACACCCACATACCGCTCGTGGCCGAGCTGCCCCACGGCGGGTTCAAGCACTCGGGCTACGGCAAGGACCTGTCCATGTACGGGTTCGAGGACTACACTCGGATCAAGCACGTCATGTCGTCCCTGGACTGAGTACCCGCACGGGGCACGCTCAGCGCCCGAGCGCCGCCTCCTAGGATCGGGATCATGCTCAGTGATTCCGAGATCCAGCGGGTCCTGGTGGTAGCCGCGCACCCGGACGACATCGACTTCAGCGCCGCGGGCACCATCGCGCTCTGGACC
>JBOGGK010000266.1:0-4303 GCA_050744045.1 Acidimicrobiales bacterium
GTCCTCAACACCTCGACCCACCTGCCACGCAACACCGAGCCCCGCGTCCCGTGAGGCACCTATTCGCCCCAGACGAATACGACCCCTTGTTGAGCGACGCTCTGGATGGTGACGCCGAGGCACTGCAGCGTCACTGAAGATGAGGACCGGGTTTGCATGCCCGGCAACGTCGCGACAGCGTAGGGACGTCCATAGACGCGCCAGGGCCCCCTCGCTGAACTTCCCAGAACGTCGAGGGGGCCCTTCGAGCAGATGCCGGAGGCACCTCGTGGTCATCGTAGGCAACGACCCGGCCGCAGTCGAAGCCGACCTGGTAGCAGGGTGCTTCATGTGCCCGGGCTGCCTCAGCCCCCTTGTGCCTTGGGGCTTCGCCCGTGAGCGGGCGCTGAAGGACGGGCTGGTGCTGCGCCCTCGACGGTCGGTGTGCTCGGAACAGGGCTGCGGGAAGACCCACGTCTTGTTGCCCGAGACTTGCCTGGCGAGGCGACGCTACCGAGCGGAGGTGATCGGCAGGGTGCTCGAGGACGTCTTCGCCGGCCACAAGCTCTTCGAGGACGTGGCGCGCCTAGCCGGCGTGCCTCCCGACACCGTCTACGACTGGCTCCGGCGCTTCCGCCGCAACGCGGTGGCCATCGCCAGGCATTTCGCGCGCTGGCTGGCGGTGCTCCTGCCCGGGAGGGCCTTGCCCGGACCGGCTCGCTCAGTCGCCGCGTACGCGCTCGGGATGATCGGTGCGGCAGCCAAGGCGGCGTCGCTCCGCTTCGGGGCCAAGGCGCCGTGGTCGTGGGCGTCGAAGATTAGCGGGGCCAGGCTGCTTTCCAACACGAGCCCACCTTGGCCGCTCCCTGACTGAGCGCCAACCTCTGTCCCTGGGCATTCACAGGACCGAAGGAGGCGCCCGATGGGAGACAGGGAAGAAAGAGCAAGAGCTGTGGGACTTTTCCGCTACAGCCTCGTGAGGGAAGTGGCGAGCGCCACGCTCAAAAAGCGCGAGCGCGGCGCGTTGGTGCGCCATTTAGCCTCGCAATGGCACCTCGGCCCGTGGGGCACCCAGGTGCGGGTGAGCCGCAACACCCTCGACCGCTGGGCCCGTGCTTACCGCTCGGGGGGTTTCGACGCGCTCGTGCCCAAGGCCCGCAACGTCGAGGCCCGTACGCCCGCCGCGCTGTTGGAGCTGGCCGAGGCGCTCCGGGTAGAGGAGCCGGCACGCACGGCCGCGCAGATCGCCCGGGCGGTCGCCGAGGCCAAGGGCTGGTCGCCGTCGGCGCGCACCGTCCAGCGCCACCTGGCAAGGGCCGGCCTGCCCTGGAGGGGCGCCGGAGCGCCGAGGGCCTTCGGGCGCTTCGAGGCCTCGGCCCCCAACGAGCTGTGGGTGGGCGACGCCTTGCACGGGCCGGTGGTCGCGGGCCACAAGGTGTACCTCTTCGCGTTCGTGGACGACTTCAGCCGGGCTTTTACCGGCTACCGCTGGGGCTACGCAGAAGACACCCTCCGCTTGGAGGCGGCGCTGCGCTCGGGCATCGAGGCGAGGGGCGTACCCCTCCGGGCATATTTGGACAACGGCTCGGCGATGGTGTCCCACCAATTGCTCAGGGCCTGCGCTGTGCTCGGCATCGTCTTGGTCCACAGCCGGCCCTACCGGCCCCAAGGCCGCGGGAAAATAGAACGCGCCTTTCGCACCGTCAGGGAACAGTTCGTAGTCGAGCTCGCCCACACGCAAGTAGAAAGCCTGGACAAGCTGAACTCGCTCTTCTCCGCCTGGGTAGAGTCGGTCTACCACCGCCAGGTGCACTCCGAGACCGGCGTCGCGCCCCTTGAGCGTTTCTTGTCCGCCGGCCCGCCCGCCCCGGTGGGCCCCGCTCTCCTCCACGACGCTTTCTTGTGGTCCGAGCGGCGCCGGGTCAAAAAGACCGCAGAGGTCGGGCTTTTCGGCAACGAGTACGAGGTCGACCCGGCGCTCGTCGGTGAGAAAGTAGAGCTGGTTTTCGATCCCTTCGACCTCTCCGATATAGAGGTGCGCTATAACGGCCGCCCCATGGGCAAGGCGGTGCCCCGCCGTATCGGCCGCCACGTCCACCCCGCGGCGCGCCACGAGCCCGGCGAGGAGGAGGCCCCGAAGCCCTCCGGGATCGACTACCTCGCCTTGGTGGAGCGCCGCCGCCTGGCCGAGCTCGCCCGGCGGATCGACTACCGGGGCCTCGGCCCAGACGGGCCGGGCGAGGACCTCCCCCCCGGGCAGCGCCCCGCCGGTGCCAACTACGAGGAGGCCGGCCGGTGAGCATCAAGGACCTGAAGGCCTACTGGGGCCTTTCCCGCGCGCCTTTTTCCAAAGAGCTAGCCCCCTCGATGCTGTTCGCCTCTCGTGCTCACTCCGAAGCCGTGGCGCGCATCTCGTGGTGCATAGAAGAGCGGGCCTTGGGCCTTTTCACGGGCGAAGTCGGCTCGGGCAAGTCAGTGGCCGCCCGGGCCGCGGTGGCGGGCCTCGACGGCTCCCGGCATACCGTCGTGTACTTGGCCAACCCAGCGGTCGGGGCGAGGGGCATGTACGCCCAGATCGTCTCGGCGCTGGGCGCCACGCCACGCTTCCACAAGGCCGCCCTCATCCCCCAGGCCATGGCCGCCTTGGCCGCCGAGGAAGGCGAATGGGGCCGGCGTGTAGTCGTCGTCTTGGACGAGGCCCAGGGCATGGACGAGGCCCTGGAGGAGCTACGGCTCCTGATGGCGGCAGACATGGACAGCAAAGCCGCTTTTTCCTGTTTGCTATTGGGCCAGCCGACCCTGCGCCGGCGAATGCGCCTCGGGGCTTTTGCTGCCCTCAACCAGCGCATAGCCCTCCGCTACGTGATAGAAGGAATGGCCAAGGACGAGACTGGGGCCTACATCGCCCACCACCTGAAGATCGCAGGCCGGGCCGACACCGTCTTCGCGGAGGCAGCCGTCGAGGTGGTCCACCAGGTGAGCCGTGGCCTGCCCCGGGCGGTCAACAACCTGGCTACCCAGGCGCTCGTGGCCGCCTACGCCGAGAAGAAGTCCGTCGTCGACGAGGCCAGTGCCCGCATGGCGGCAGCGGAGGTGGACGCCGAATGAGCCAAGCACGAGCCTACAACTACGACATCCTCCCGCCACCGGGCGCCGGCACCATAGAGCCGCCGCCCGGCTGGCCGGGCCAGCCGGGGACGGCCGCCTACAACGGCTTGGCCGGCGCGGTGGCAAACACGATCGCCCCCCACACAGAGGCCGACCCGGTGGCCATATTGGGCCAGTTGCTCGTGGCCGCCGGCTCCGTCGTCGGCAGGGGGGCATATTTCGAGGTCGAGGCCACCCGCCACCACCCGAACGAGTTCGTGGTCCTGGTCGGCGACTCCGCCAAGGCCCGCAAGGGCTCTTCCTGGGACCACGTCGCCCGCGCCCTGTCCAAGGCAGACCCCGGCTTCGCCGCCCGCGTGCACGCCGGGCTCGCCACCGGCGAGGGGCTCATATGGGCGGTGCGCGACCCGTCCGGCACCGACCCCGGTGCCCCCGACAAGCGCCTCTTGGTGGTAGAGACCGAGTTCGCGAGCGTCTTGAAGGCGACCGGCCGGGACATCAACACCCTCTCGCCGGTGCTCCGCAACGCCTGGGACGGCCGGGCATTACAGACCCTCACCCGCACGAGCCCCGCCCGCGCGACCGGGGCGCACGTCTCGGTTATCGGTCACATCACCGCCACCGAGCTCGCCGCCCAGCTGAACAGCGTCGAGGTGGCCAACGGCTTCTTGAACCGCTTCGTCTTGTTGGCCTGCCGGCGAGTCCGGCTCCTCCCCGAAGGCGGTGCCCCCGACCCGCTGTCTGGCAGCGGCCTGGACGACGAGCTCGCCTCGGCAATAAGGGCGGCAAAGGGCGCGGGCCAGGTGCGCTTTGGCATCGACGCCCGCGCCTATTGGTGGGACACCTACCCAGCCCTTTCTGAAGCCGGCGATGGCCTGGCGGGCTCGATGTGCGCCCGGGCCGAGGCCCACGTGCTCCGCCTGGCGCTTACCTACGCCCTCTTGGACGGTGCTACCACTATTTCTGCCTCCCACTTGGACGCCGCCCTGGCCCTCTGGGCCTACGCGGCGCGCTCGGCCGAATGGGCGCTCGGGACCGCGAGCGGCGACCCGCTCGCAGAGCAGATCCACGCCGCACTTTCGGCCAGCCCCGCCGGGCTCAGCCGCACCCAGATCCGTGACCTCTTCGCCCGCAACCAGCCCGCCACAGCCATAGACCGCGCCCTCGCCGCCCTGGCCCAAACCGGCCGGGCCAACTCCACCAGGCAGGCCACAGC
>JBOGGK010000267.1:0-6660 GCA_050744045.1 Acidimicrobiales bacterium
GGTCGGGTAGTACTCGTCGAGACGGGTGATCTCGTCGAACAGCGCGCCGCCGCGTGCGTCGTACAGCCACTTGGACGGGATGCGCTTTCGCTCGGCCGACAGCCCGGCGCGCACGTCGGCCTTCAGCGCCTCCCGCCTTGCCGCTGCGTCCATGCGCACGTCCAGGTGGGGCGGGTCGGGGTTCAATGTGGGAGGTGTCTCCTCCGGGTGGGGCCCGTGGGGTTCCCGACGACCCTACGCGGCGGTCACGCGTCCGCAAGCCACCACGCCTGCGGGCAGCGGGCAGCCCGGCGTGAGCCGGCCGCCCTTTCCCCGGGACCTCAGCCCACCGTCCACGTCGACCCGGACGACAGCAGGTCGCGCAGGTCCCCCGGACCCTTGCGCTCCGCGGCGGCGGCGACCTGGTCGTTGACCTGGCGGCCGTAGTCGACCCGCTCGACGTCCCTGAACACCCCGATCGGCGTCGGGGAGTAGGGGCCGCGAGCCAGCCGGGACAGCATGAACGCCAGGCTCGGGTCGTCGCGGTGCTCGTCGTGGACGATCAGGCGCTCCGTCCCCTCCTCGGCGACCTCGACCACCTCCGCCGCGCCGTCGTTGACCGCCACCCCCCACCGGCCGTCGGCGCCGAAGCGCACCGGCTCGCCGTGGTCGAGCGGGATCAGCATGTCGGGGCGGTTGTCCTTCTTCAAGATGGCGTCGAAGGCCCCGTCGTTGAACACGTTGCAGTTCTGGTAGATCTCCACCAGCGCGGCGCCCTTGTGCTCGTGCGCCCGCCGGAAGGTCTCCATCATGTGCTTGCGGTCCATGTCGTGGGTACGGGCGACGAACGACGCCTCGGCGCCCAAGGCGAGCGACACCGGGTTGTACGGGTAGTCGAGCGAGCCGAACGGCGTCGACTTGGTCACCTTGCCGGGCTCCGAGGTAGGCGAGTACTGGCCCTTGGTGAGACCGTAAATCTGGTTATTGAAAAGGATGATCGTGAAATTGACGTTGCGCCTGAGGGCATGCAGCAGGTGATTGCCGCCTATCGAGAGGGCGTCGCCGTCACCGGTTATCACCCACACGTGCAGGTCGGGCCGGGCCACGGCCAAGCCGGTGGCGAGGGCAGGCGCCCGCCCGTGGATCGAGTGGACGCCGTAGGTGTTCATGTAATAGGGGAAGCGGCTGGCGCAGCCTATGCCCGACACGAACACGGTGTCCTCCCGCTTGGCGCCGAGCTCGGGCATGAGCAGCTGCACCGCGGTCAGGATGGAATAGTCGCCACAACCAGGGCACCAGCGCACTTCCTGGTCGCTGGACCAGTCCTTCCTCGTCGTGGCCGGTGCTGCCAGGTCCGTCATGTGCCCTCCCCGGGCCCGCCATTGCCGGCGGCGCCCTTACCTTCACGCGGCGCCATCGCCGCCAGCTGTGACAAGATGCCCCGCTCGATGTCTACGCCCCTAAGAGGTAGCCCGCCGACCTTGTTTATCCCCTGGGCGTCGACCAGGAACTCCGCCCGCACCATGCGGCGCAGCTGGCCCAGGTTCACCTCGGGGACGACCACCCGCCGGTAGGCGCCTACGACTTCGCCCAGGTTGGCCGGGAACGGGTTCAGGTGGCGCAGGTGGGCATGGGCGACGCGATGGCCGGCAAGCCGTACCGTTTTGACCGCGGCCTGGACGGCGCCGTAGGTCGACCCCCAGCCGAGCACGAGCAACCCGGCCCCGCCGGGACCGTCGGGGTCGTCCACCTGGACGAGCGGGATGTCCCTGGCGATCCCGGCGACCTTCTCCGCCCGGAGACGGACCATGAGGTCGTGGTTAGCGGGGTCATAAGAGACGTTCCCGCTGCCGTCGGCTTTCTCCAAGCCACCGATGCGGTGCATGAGCCCGGGCGACCCCGGCGGCGCCCACGGGCGGGCCAAGGTCTCGGGATCCCGCAGGTAGGGCCAGAAGGTCTCGCTACCGTCGGCCAGCACCTTGTTGGGGGCAGTGGCAAAGGCGAACTCTGCGGAGAGGTCGGGCAACTTGGCGACGTCGGGTACCGGCCACGGCTCGGCGCTGTTTGCCAAGTACCCATCGGAGAGCAAGATCACGGGGGTCCGGTACTTGAGCGCGATGCGGGCAGCCTCGATGGCGGTGTAGAAGCAGTCGCCCGGCGTGCTTGGCGCCAGCACAGGTACGGGCGCCTCGCCATGGCGCCCGTACACGGCTTGAAGGAGATCGGCCTGCTCGGTCTTGGTGGGCAGGCCCGTGGAGGGGCCGCCGCGCTGGATGTCGACCACGAGCAAAGGCAGCTCCAAGGAGACGGCCAAGCCGATCGTCTCGGTCTTCAGGTCCAGCCCAGGACCGCTCGTCGTGGTTACCCCGAGAGCCCCGCCGTAAGAGGCGCCCAAGGCGGCACTGACGCCGGCTATCTCGTCTTCGGCCTGGAAGGTGCGCACGCCGAAGTTCTTGTGCTTGGAGAGCTCGTGGAGCACGTCCGAGGCAGGCGTTATCGGGTAACTGCCCAGGAAAACCGGCAGTTTCGCCAGGCGACCCGCGGCCACTATGCCCCACGCCAGAGCGGTGTTGCCCGAGACGTTGGTATATGTCCCGGGCGGGAGGTGAGCGGGCTTCACCTCGTAGCCCGACTCGAAAATCTCGGTGGTTTCCCCGAAGTTCCAGCCCGCCTTGTAGGCGAGGGTGTTGGCCTCACGGACCATTTCGTTGTCCGCGAAGCGTTTGGAGACCCATTCGAGAGTGGGCTCGGTGGGACGGCTGTACATCCAGCTCACGAGGCCGAGGGCGAAGAAGTTCTTCGAGCGCTCTGCGTCCCTGGCCTTGGTCCCACTCGGCTTGACCGCTTCCAATGTGAGCGAGGTCATGGGGACTTCGTAGACCTTGAAACGCTCCAGGGTCCCATCGCTGCGGGGGTCTGCCGCATAACCGGCCTTGTGGAGGGAACGCTCGTCGAAGGCGTCGCGGTTCAACAAGACCGCCGCCCCGGGCTCGAGGTCGCCGACATGGGCCTTCAAGGCGGCGGGGTTCATGGCCACGAGCACATCGGGGCGGTCGCCGGGCGTGAAGATGTCGTGGTCGGATATGTGGATCTGGAACGCCGAGACGCCGGCTACCGTACCCGCCGGTGCCCTTATCTCGGCCGGGAAGTCTGGCAGGGTGGACAGGTCGTTGCCGAAGAGGGCCGAGCTGGTCGTGAAACGGTCCCCGGCCAGTTGCATGCCGTCGCCGGAGTCGCCGGCAAAACGGACGACGGCACCGTCCAAGACCTTTGCCGGGTGAGCCGGTGCAACTGTGTCAGCCAAAGCGGCGCCCCCTGGTCGAGTCGTAGGCGACCATTGAGCCTACCCCTTGGTGCCCCGGCGCCAGGGCCGTGGCCACCCGGTGGGGGTTACGCGATCGTGACGCCGGGGTCGGCGTATACATCCTGGACGGCGTTGATGAGAGCGACACCTTCCACCATCGGCCTCTGGAAGGCCTTGCGCCCGACGATCAGGCCTGCCCCACCGGCCCTCTTGTTGATGACCGCGGTACGCACGGCCGCAGCCAGGTCACTGGCGCCCTTTGACTCGCCACCGCTGTTGATGAGCGGTACCCGGCCCATGAACGTGTTGACGACCTGCCAACGGGTGAGGTCGATCGGGTTGTCGGTGGTGAAGTCGCTGTAGACGAGCTTGGATGTCTTGCCGAAACCGATGGCATTGAAGCCGCCGTTGTTCTCGGGGAGCTTTTGCTTGACGATGTCGGCGTGGATCGACGCCCCAAGGTGGTTGGCCTGCCCCGTCAGGTCGGCGGAGGCCTCGTAATTAACACCGTCTTTCTTGAAGGCGCTGTTGCGGACGTAGCACCAGAGCACGGTGAACATCCCGAGCGCGTGGGCTTCCTCGAACGCCTCGGAGACTTCTTGCATCTCGCGGCGGGACTCCTCGGCGCCCCAGTACACGGTGGCGCCCACGCCGACGGCGCCGAGGTCGAACGCTTCTTGGGCCGAACCGAACATGACCTGGTCATAAGTATTGGGGTAGCTCAGCAGTTCGTTGTGGTTGAGCTTGGCGATGAAGGGGACCTTGTGGGCGTAGCGGCGGGCTACCGTCCCCAGGACGCCGAGCGTGGTGGCGACGGCGTTGCACCCCGCTTCCAAGCCGAGCTCCACGATGTTTTTAGGGTCGAAGTAGGCCGGGTTGGGGGCGAAGCTGGCAGCGGCGGAATGCTCGATCCCCTGGTCCACGGGCAGGATCGAGATGTACCCGGTACCGCCCAGGCGCCCGGTGTTGAGCAGTAGGGCCAGGTTGCGCAGCACTGGCACGGGCCTGTCGCTCCAAGAGGCCACGCGGTCCACGAAATCCGGGCCCGGCAGGACGAGGTCATCGCGGGGCACGCCCTTGCACTCGTAGCTAAGAAGGGGCTCGGTCTCGTCGCCAAGTACCTGGTGAAGGTCCATCGCACATCGCTCCTAACTCGTGGGACGCCGGTCTCGGTTGCCGTACCTGTGGGCAGTCTACTGGCAGGGCGTAGGGTAGCCTCGGGCCGTGGCCGACGGCGCGTCGAACGAGGACCGCGGTGACGGCCCAGACGAGGGCCCGCCCGTACGCCTCGTAGCCACCGACCTCGATGGGACGCTGCTGCGCCCCGACGGCACGGTGAGCGAACGCACCGCCAACGCCGTCCGGGCCGCCCGGGAGGCAGGCGTGCACGTGGTCCCGATCACCGGCCGCCCACCGAGAGTGACCTGGGAAGTCGCCAAGCACGCCGGGTTGGGCCCGCTCGGTGTCTGCTCCAACGGCGCCGCCCTCGTCGACCTCGGCTCCCGGGAAGTGATCGAGTTACAGACGATCGCTGCCGAGGTCTGCGCCGGCCTGGTCGAAAACTTACGCCGCGATTTCCCCGGCGTCGTCTTCGCCGTCGAGGAAATGGAGCGTCTCACTCATGAACCGGGGTTCATGGACCCCTCTTGGGCCTGGAGTGAGCGCACCCGGCAGGTCGGCGACATCGCCCAAGCGGTGAGCTCGAGCTGCATAAAGCTGATCGTGCGCCGGCCAGGGTGGAGCGCGGGCGGCCTCTTGGCGGCACTGCGGCAGGGCTTCGCCGAAAAGGGGCACATGACCTCTTCCGGGCTCGATTGGGTAGAGATCGGTGCTCCGGGGATCTCCAAGGCCTACGCGGCTGAACGGGTATGTGACCGCTTGGGCATCGGCGTGGCAGAAGTGCTGGCGGTGGGCGACAACCACAACGACCTCACCGTCTTGGGCTGGGCAGGCCGGGCCGCGGCACCGGCCAATGCCATCCCCGAAGTGCTCGCCGCCGTGCAACGGGTCATCCCCTCCAACGGCGAGGACGGGGTGGCTCAGTTGTTGGAAGGTCTCACCGCGTCGGCAAGGCCTCGGCTCAGCCCGGCAGGGCCCCGGAACGCTCTCTCGGCACTTGGCTTACCCAGCACTCGAGTCCTCCACGGCCCCCGACAGGGTCGCCCTGGCGTCGGCCAACGCGGCGCGGACAGCGTCGCGCTGCTGCAAGGTCAGGACGCGCTCGGCGACAACTTCGGCCCGGCTCTGGGTCGCCCCGCCCACCCGGAAGAAACGGCGCCGTGCCCGACCGAGGACCAATAGCTCTTGGCCCGCGGCCCATCCCTGGGCCCGGTCCGCGCCGTCGAACAAAGCGATCGGCACAGCCTCCCTGGACCTGTCCGGCCACGACACCTGCAAGTCGAACGAAGCGAGCGCCATGCCGCTCTGGAGCTGCTTGACTTGCGGCACTTTCGCCAGCTTTCCTATGACGACCACCAAATTGAGCACGGTTCGCTCCCATTCTGTGTGCACCGGCACCAGCCGGCAGGGGGATCACGGGCGCCTTGACGCCGAGCGCCCACCCAGGCACGGTCGGGAGCAAGCGCGGCGCCTGATGCCGGTGTCGAGGCACGGGCACGAGCCGGGCCTACCGGCAGTGCCTGTGAGCCTTGGCGTCCCGACGAGAGCAGCGCAGCTGACCACGAAGGTGGGCCGGTCCCGGACCCTATCAACGGGGTGTGACCGAAAGGTCAGCCCAAGGCGCTGAGCCGCCGGTGTACGTCGTAAGCTTCGGGGTCCACCTCGGCGATGCGGTTGAAGAGCTCCCGCGCTCGCGCCAGCTCGCCGGCGCGTTCGTACAAGTCTGCCAGGGCGTACCACTGCCGCAGATGGAGCGCCCTGGGTTTCGAGCGGCGCAGTGAAGGTTGCAACAGTTTTACGGCCCCCCCCAGGTCGCCCCTGTCGGCCAAGGTGCCGGCGGCCACCAGCCTGCCCTCGGCCATCACTTCGGGGCTGGGCGAAGCTTGGCGGAGCTCGAGCCAGATCGCGTCGGCTTCGTCATAGCGGCGCAGGGCTCGGTAGCAGTCGGCGATAACCGGGTACTGGTCGTAACTGGCCGAGAGCTGCCGGTGAAGTTCCAGTTCCCGACTTGCCTGCGACCACCGCCCGAGCCGGTAGAAGGTGAGCCCCAACAACTCCCTCACCGCCGCCGAGCCTGGGGCCTGAGCAGACAACTTCTGCAGGACCCTCAATGCTTCTTGGTACCTGTCCCCCGCGTACGCTTTGGCCGCATCAGCCAACTTGGCGGGGCTGGCGAGCCCATCGCGCTCGCCGTCGTCCGGGCCACCCGCCCCCGCCGGTCTCCGAGCCGGTCGGGCCCGCCCGGGCAGCGCCGGGCC
>JBOGGK010000268.1:0-8416 GCA_050744045.1 Acidimicrobiales bacterium
CAGTTGCACATGGCAGCGGGTCACGGTGAACGCGGCAGAGCCAGGGGAGGCGCCCCTGGCTCTGCCTGGCTTGCTCGTCCGGTTTGGCCCCGCCCTACATTGCTGTCAGGAAGCGATCCGCGATCCCACCGCCGGCTGGGAAGCCGTAGTTTGCGACCTCAGCCGGGGAGCCCGGGCGAAGGGCCGTAGCTCGGCCATACCGTGGACCGCCCGCCAGCTGGCGACTTCGTGGACGCTGAGGCCGAGGACCGAGGTGCTGACCCAACCAAGGGCCAAGGCAAAGACAATCCACTCGGCGGTCATCCCGCTGAAGATCACCGCGATGGCGATCATGGTACCCGCGGCGCCCGTGAGGAGGACATCCAGCCCCCGTTGCACCAAACCGCGGCTGCGGTCCAAGCCCACGGCGAGGGAAATGCCTACCACTGCGATGGCGAACGCGAATGCCACCCAGCGCTCGGCAGGGTGGCTAAAAGTCAGGCTCTCCACCACAATGAAGCCACCGAACAGAGCTATTGCCATGTTTGTGACGTATTTAAGGCTCATTAGTCAACCTCCATTGATTCGCTTATATTCTACCCAACTGCTGGGCTCAGCCGAACCATTGGCCACTACCTGGCTGGATCCCCTGAAAGCCCTCTCCCACCTCGGTTTCTGCTCGCCCGAGCCAAGCCTGGCAGGCAGCCCTGAGACAAATTTCACAGGGACGTTTGCTGGCTCGCGAACGGGTCTGAGGAGTGAACTAGGTGAAAAGGCTTCACCGCCCGGATGGAGCGCACGCCATTGCTGCGTGCATGGCGATGCCGGCGGCCATGGCTTTTTCGTCGATCAGCATGCGGTTGGAATGGTTCGGCGCCGGCTGGCCAGCACCGGGCGGTGCCGCCCCGAGGAACGCCATGGCTCCCGGGACCCGCTCCAACACGTACGACCAGTCCTCGGCCCCCATCAGGGGGTCAGCCATCTCTACGGCGTGGTCGTCGCCGAGCAGGGCGCGCGCGGTGGCCAGGCAATGCCGGGCGGTGCCGGGGTCGTTGACCGTGACGGGGTACGAGCCGGGCAGGACCGCCGACTCCACCCTGCAGCGGTGAGCCGCACCGACGTGCTCGCCGGTGCGCATGAGCCCTTCGATCACCCGTTCCCGGGTGGTGGCCGATACCGCCCGCACGGTACCTTCCAGCACGACGTGCTCGGGGATGACGTTGAACGTGGTGCCGCCCGATATCCGGGCGACGGTCAGCACCGCAGGGTCGAAGGCGGGCACCTCCCGGGTGACCATGGACTGGAGGGCGGTGACGATCTCGCAGGCCACGGGCAAGGGGTCGATGGCGTCGTGGGGCATCGAGGCGTGGCCGCCTCGCCCGGTTACCACCGTCCTGAACTCGTCTGCCGAGGCCATCAGCGTGCCGGGCCGGGTGGAGATCGAACCAGAAGGAAAGATCGGCGTGATATGGAGGGCGAAGGCCCGGTCCACCGGGCCGTGGCGGTCGAGGAGGCCCTCTTCCAGCATCACCCGGGCGCCCCCATGGCCCTCTTCGCCGGGCTGGAACATAAACAAGACCCGTCCGGGTACCTCGGCCCTGCGCCGGGCCAAAAGTTGGGCCGCCCCCACCAGCATCGCCACGTGCGCGTCGTGGCCGCAGGCGTGCATGGCGCCCTCGACGGTAGAAGCGTAGGGGAGCCCTGTGTCCTCGGGCATGGGCAGAGCGTCCATGTCGGCTCGCAACAACGTGGTGGGCCCGGGCGTCCCGCCCTCCAGGGCGGCTAGCACCGACGTCGTGGCCACGCCCGTCGAGACTTCGAGGCCGAGCCCCTCGAGCGAACCCAGCACTGCTCGCTGGGTCTCGGGCAGGTCGAGGCCTACTTCGGGCCGGGCGTGGATGCGCCGTCGCAGCCCGACGGCGGAGGCCAACAGCTCCTGGGCGTCCGAGAGGACCGAAGGCCCCATCGCAGACGCGGCCAGGGCCGCGCCCGCGGGGTCAGTGGCCGGCGATGGCATGAGGCTCGTAAGGTTGCTCGAGCCGCTCCACCTCGTCGGCGTTGAGCTCGACCGAAAGCGCCCCGATGGCGTCGTCCAGCTGGCTGGCCCGAGTGACGCCGACGATCGGCGCGCTGACGACGTCCTTGGCGAGCAGCCATGCCAGGGCTACCTGTGCCCGGGTGACCCCCCGCTTACCGGCGACCGTGGCCACGGCTTCGACGATAGCCCGGTCCCCCTCGGAATAGAGCCGCCTGCCGAACTCGTCGCCCCGGCTGCGCTCGGTGGCGTCGTCCCAGTCCCTCGCCAGCCGGCCCCGGGCCAGAGGGCTCCAGGGTATGACACCGACCCCCTCGTCGGCGCAGAGGGGCAACATCTCCCGCTCCTCTTCCCGGTAGAGCAGGTTGTAGTGGTCCTGCATGGCCACGAAGCGGGCCCAGCCGTGGCGTTCGGCGACGTGGAGCATCTTGGCGAACTGCCAGGCGTACATGGACGATGCCCCGACGTAGCGCGCCTTGCCCGCCTTGACCACGTCGTGGAGCGCCTCCACCGTCTCGTTGACCGGTGTCGCCGGGTCGAAGCGGTGGACCTGGTAAAGGTCGATGTAGTCGGTGCCCAAGCGTCGCAAGCTGTTGTCGATCTCGGTAAATATGGCTTTCCGGGACAACCCGGCTCGGTTGGGGCCTTCGTGCATACGCCCGTGGACTTTGGTGGCCAGTACGACCTCTTCCCTCCGAGCGTGCGTGGCCAGCACCTTGCCCACGATTTCCTCGCTGCTCCCGTCGGAGTAGACGTTGGCCGTGTCGAAGAAATTGATGCCTGCCTCGAGCGCCCGGCGGATGATCGGCGTGGCCTTTTCCGGCCCGAGGCTCCAGAGGTGCTCACCTCGGCCGGGCTCGCCGAAGCTCATGCAGCCGAGGCAGATGCGCGACACTTCGACACCGGTACGGCCCAACTTCACGTACTGCATCTCTTGCGCGCTCCCCGTTCGCTCTTGCGGCCAGCCGCAGCTCTCGAGGGACCACAATAATTGTGGTCGAGCGCTACTTGCTCTAGGTGACCGAGCGCCGGTCGAGCAACCAGCGGTAGGCGCGGCGCCCGAGCGGCAGGCGGGGTGCCTGCTCAGGTAGAGCGGGCGAGACGGCCTCGACCTGCCTCGCCCTGGGAGGCAGGGTGTGCCCCGAGCTCGAACCAGACCGTCTTGCCCGGCCGCCTCCGGCGGCGGTCCACGCCCCATCGGTCGGAAAAAGCGGCCACCAGCTGGAGCCCGCGGCCGTGCTCGGAGGACGGCCCGGGGTGCTCCACCCTGGGCACCCCGTCGCTGGCGTCGCTCACGGCAACCCTGACAACGTGTGCCTTCGGCGAGTAGACCGCCAACACCTCGAACGGCCCAGAGGAGTGGACCAACGCGTTCGTCGCCAGCTCCGAGACCAAAAGGCGCGCCGTCTCGGCGGCCTCCGGCGCGGTCCGGGCCAACGCCTGGGCCACGAACCGGCGGGCCTCGTGCACCGAGCCGGAGGTATGGGGAAACAAGCAGCGGCTCATCCGGGCGCCGCCACTGCGACCGTTCCTGGGACCGTTCCTCTCATCCCGCCACTCCCAGTCAACCGGATCCTCTCACGTCCCGCAGGGTGGCCCGGCTCCTCCGGGCCAAGGCACCAGGTTCAGCCCATAGGTTCCCCATACCCCCAAAACCTCGATCGCAATATGTGCCCTGCTCAGCCCAGCCCACCCGATCCCACCTCCCAGGTGGTTCACGCGCCCCACCGCATCGCCAGGACGGCGACGTCGTCCTGCGCGCCGTTGGCGGCCAACTGGCTGACGAGCCGGTTGAGGAGCCGGTCGGGATGCCCAGGGTGGCGCTGGGCGACGGTGCGCAGGCGCTCCAAGCTCACGTCGAGCGGCTCGCCCCGTCGCTCGACCAGCCCGTCGGTAAAGGCGACGAGCGTGCCCGCCACGGGCAGCTCGAAGGTCGCCGTCGTCGGGTGGCTGGCCTCGTCCACCCCGATCGGGGCGGCAGTCTCGGGCCGGAGGTACCTGGCGCCACCTGCTGATATCAACAGAGCCGGGTAATGGCCGGCGCTGGCCAGCCGTAGCTGCTGGGCGGGCAAGTCGAGCTCCCCGATCAAGACGGTGGCGAACTGGTTGTCCGTCTCGAAATCGAGCAGCCGCGCCAAGCGGGCCAGCACCGCGCCGGGCTCGTCGCCTTGGGCTACATAGGCGCGGGTGGAGTAGCGGAGCGAAGCCATAGTGGTGGCGGCGGGCAGGCCGCGGCCCGAGACGTCCCCGACGACGAAGACATAGTGGTCGCCCTGGTTGGCTATGACGTCGTACCAATCGCCGCCGACGTCGATGCCGGCGACACCGGGGATGTACCGGGCCGCCACCTCGAGCCGGCCGAACCCGTGCAACTGGGGGAGAAGGGCTTGCTGCAAGGTCCCGGCGATGTCGCGTTGTTCGAGGTAGAGCCTTTCGTTCTCGGCCGCCAGCGCTTCGGCCAGGCGCCGGCGGCGCAGGATGTACTCGCTCGTCACCCCGCCGGTGAGCGACAAAGCTGTGCCCGCACCGAGCACGACCCAGGGCAGCACGCGGGTCAGGTTGCCGGTGAGGGGCGCTAGCGGCTTGCCTACCACGGTCATCACGGTGTCGCCGAACGGCGCCGTGGCCTCGGCGTGGGGACCTGTCACGGGCGTCGCTAAAGATGCCTCGATCAGCCGGTGCTTGTTTTGGTCGCGGCCCAGGTAGAGAGCGAAATTGAGGTCGTGGAAAGGCGACGACGAGGGCACCACCAGGTGGTGCGTGGCGGGCAGCACACTCTCTGCGTACACGACGTACTCATGCTCACCCGGGGGCATCTCGGCATAACCCAGCCGAGGGGGCGAGCCGGCCAGGATACCGGTGACGGCGAGGGCTGGCTGAGGTTGGAGGTGGGAGAAGAAGCTACTCTGACGGCCGTCGGCGACGAGCTGGGGCGTCGGGCCGGCGACGGCGAGCATCTTGGTGCCCGAGGCCGTCATTTGCCACAGCGACACGCAGTCGAAGGCCCCGCCGCGGCGGAGCTGTTGTGACGCGAAATGGATGAAGGCGGCCGTGTTGCCGGTGTTGGTCTCCACTTCCAGGGCGTCTGCCAGCTGCGACTGCAGGGAGGTCAGCCCCGCTTCCAGCGCCGAGGCGGCCTGGCGGACCTCCAGGTGGAGCAGCCTCTGGTTGCTGTCTTGGTTGAGGGCGACCGTGGCCCAGGTGAGCGCCCCGGTCAGGGCCAACCCCAGTGCCGCGACGGCGGCACTCAGGGGGCGCACGCGCGCTCCGCCCATCACCGGGCCCCGCCCATCAAGAGGCCCCGCCCATCACCGGGGCCGCTGCCAACCGACGCCGGCCCATCAAGCCTGGTCGACCACGTGGGCACCGTTCTCGACCGGTCGGAGGTCGAGGACAGTCACCCCGCTTATTGGCGCGAGTGCGTTGAGCAGGCGCTCCGGGTCGTCTCCGGCTACGAGGGTCAAGCTGCCGCCGGCCCCGCCGGCCCCGTTCACCTTCCAGCCCAGTGCACCCGATCGCGCGGCTACCCGTATTACCTTGCGGGCCAGAGGGTTGACAAGGCTCGGGTGGAGGGCGACCTGAGCTTCGGTGTTGGCGACCATTGCTTCGCCGTAACTGACGATGTCGCCGGCTACCAGGGCGGCGGCTGCCCGGGTGGCGGCTTCGCGCAGGGGCGCGAGGAGCCTGGCGGCGTCATCGTCGTGGCCCTCCAAGTGATTGATCACGGCTTCGTGCACGGCGCTCGAGTCGTGGCCGAGGGCGAGGTAGATCGTCACCACCCGCCGTGCCAGTTCCTCGGCGGTCTCGGGTAGGAGCTTCAGCGAGCGGACCTCGAACTCTGGGTAGGGGTCGACATCGACCACGTTGGCACCTCCGTAAGCCGCCGCCACCTGGTCCTGGACGCCGGATTGGCGCCCGAGATCGACGGTTTCGACCTCGTGGGCGGCGCGGGCCAGGTCTGCGGGCGCCAGCGGCTCCTCACCGAGGGCCTTCAAAGCGCCCAGGAGGGCTACCACGACTGCCGCCGACGTGCCAAGGCTCGACCCCGCCGGTACGGCGGCTTCGACGCTGACTTCCAACGAACACCCAGGGGGCGCCCAACGCTCGAGCGCTGCCTCCAACAGGGGGTGCCTCCCGGGCCCCCGCCTCGGGTCGAACGAGTAGTCGTCCCCGTATGCAGGCACCCGCAGGTGCACCCGGAAAGCGCCCCCGGCTCCCCGAGGACGAGGGCGTAGGCGGGCTAGCACTTGCGCCCCAGGGCCGGTGCAGAGGTGGCATACCCTGCCTGTTCGCGAAAACCAAGTGTCGGTCCACCCTCCAGCGTCGAGGACCCGCACCGGCGCCTGCACCGTCACCTGGGAGATCATGGCGCCAAGTCTGCCAGGGCGCCGCGGCGAACGAAGCTCAGTAGCCGGCGCGGGCGAGGACGAGGCTGACGCCGAGCAGGCACACCGACCAGGACAGGGCCACTAGCGAACGCTCCACGGGTTCAAGGAGGGACTGGCGGGATATCGCCCTGCGGTTGCCGCCGGGGTACCCACGTTCACCTTCGACCGACACCACCCGTCGGCGCAGGTCCCGGGCCTCGCTGCTGAGCACCCGCTGCGCCCGCGATAGCCAGTAGGCGCAGGCGGCCGCTACGACCGCTGACAACCTGATCGTGGTGGCCTGAGCGTAGTAAGCGGTGATGAGGGGGAACGAGCCCCAGCCAAGGGCGAAAGTGGTGGCGTTGTGGAGGCGCCCGTGCCACATCTCCAGGTTGTACGCGCTCACCAGCACCACGCCCGCCGCGATGAAGACGACGAGGGCCCATCCGACCTGTTCCACCCCGATGACGCCGAGGCCGACCGCGCCTGCGATGGCGGCTGCCGACACGGCGGCGAGGACTGGTGACGAGATGGTGGTCCGCAGGGGCCGCCCCCGCAGTTCGTCCAGGCCGTGGGCGCCCACCCCGACCGCCAGGGCGAAGGCGCCGAGGGTGTAACCGAGGCGGCCGAGGTGGAAATGGGGAGCGATCGCCGCACCTACCAGCACGTAGCTCAGGTGCCATGCGGTGTAAGGCGGGTGCAGGAGGGTGACCCAGTCCCGCCACCTGCCCGTCCCGGAGGCGTACCAGGCGGGCCGGTCGGCAGCCGGCTGCTCAGCCGCCGACATGACCGGAGTTGCTGCGCTTGGTCCCCCACATGACCAGGCCCCCGCCCAGGCTCATGACCCGGGCCCTGACGTCCTGTACCCCTGCGCTTTCCCAGGCGGCGACGTGCCAGGTGACGGGGTACTTGCGGTAGTGCGACGATATGGACGGCCCGAGGAAACGGCCTACCTCCCACCACTCGGGCCCTCCGAGGACGAGCCCGGCCGATGGCAGCAACAGCCTGGTGTAGACCAGCCACAGGGGCGACCACGGAAGCCTGGCCGGGGTGTGGAACTCGATACCGGCCACCACGCCGCCGGGCCTTACCACCCGCACCATCTCCGCGATGGTGGCGGCAGGGTCGGACACGTAGCGCAGCAGGTAGGTGAAGGTGAGGGCGTCGAAGGTGGCGGCGCCGAAGGGGAGCTGTTCGGCCCGGGCAAGCGCGACGGCAATCCTGCGGCGGTAAGGGCTACGGGCGATATTGGCCGCCCCGGCGCTCAGCATCTCGGCGGTCAAGTCCACCCCGGCGACGGTGGCGGCCGTCCGCCGAGCCAGCTGAAGGGCTACGCCGGCGGGGCCGGTGGCCACATCGAGGACCGATTTGGGCGAGCAAGCAGCCACCGCGTCGACCATGGCACGGCGCCAGCGGCGGTCCTGGCCGAAAGAGAGCACCGCCGACAGGGTGTCGTAATGAGCGGGGAGGCCGTCGAAGAGCTGGCGTGCGGAACGGTTTGCCTGAAGTGCTTGCACCTGGTTCCTATCGTCGGCCAGCTGACCGGTTGTCTGGTCGGGGGAGTTGTCGGAAGGCCGTCTCGTACGAGCCTAGGCAAGCTTGGCCGGCCCCAGACGAGCCGAGGCGTAGCCCGGGCGCCGGGGCCGGGACCAAGTGTCAGATAACTCTGGGCCACCGGCTCCAGCGTTGCGATGGGAAAGGCGGCACCCGACTGCGTCGGTAGCCTGCAGGGCAGATGCTCGACCGTCTACGGATCCCCCGGCTCAGCGCCCGTGGTGCCCGTGGTGCCCTTAGCGACCGCCGGCGGGTCCCGGCACCTCTGTTGAGGAGACGGTTGCCGTCAGGGCGGGGGGCGACGGAGCAGCCCAACGCGGCGGGAGACGGCGATGCGCCCCTGGGCGCCCGTTTCTGGGTGGCGTTGCTCCTCACCGGGGTCGCCACCGGCTTGGTTGGGGACCTGATGATGTTCCTGCTGTTCAACGTCCAGCACCTGGCGTTCAACTACAGCTCCGGGCCGCTCGAGCAAGCCGTGGAG